>CAYWKR010000036.1:0-10547 GCA_964458785.1 uncultured Bifidobacterium sp.
GGAAGGAAATTATGCCCTGGTGTTTGAAGAGATTGCCCGGGTAAAAGAAACCTGTGGTGAAGCCCGCTTGAAGGTGATTCTCGAAACCGGCGAATTATCCACCCTTGACTTGGTTCGTAAAGCCAGTGAGATCGCCATATTGGCCGGCGCCGATTTTATTAAAACCTCCACAGGAAAAATTCAACCCGCCGCTACCCTGCCGGTCACCTATGTGATGTTGCAAACCATACAGGATTATTATTCGGCCACAGGCAAAATGATTGGAATGAAACCGGCTGGTGGTATTTCCACTGCTAAAACGGCGTTGCACTATTTAGTGATGTTGTATGAAACACTGGGGGCCAACTGGATGAATGCTCATTATTTCCGCTTTGGTGCCAGTAGTCTGGCCAACGATATACTTATGCAACTTGAAAAAGAAAATACCGGCCATTACGCAGGCAACGATTATTTCAGTAAAGACTGACCCTAAACTAGTACTCCTCCTATGAACACAAAAATCAAGAGCCCGGTTCGTAAAGCAGCTTCCGGGACGACAAAAAAGAATCAACAACTGTCTGTTCCGAAAAACAATACAGCTGAATGGAATTATGTGCCCGCTCCAGAGAGTACCTCGCATGTAATTCTTCGGGATCAATATGAACTATATATCGATGGGAAATTCAGTAAGCCCCAATCAAGAACGTATTTTGACACGCTAAATCCCGCTACAGAAAAAAAGCTGAGTCGGGTGGCCCATGCCGGAAAAAAAGATGTAGACCATGCCGTGCAGAGTGCGCGTAAAGCCTTTGATCGGTACTGGAAAAAAATGCCGGCAGCCGAACGCGGAAAATATATTTATCGTATTGCGCGTTTGATGCAGGAAAAAGCACGGGAACTGGCAGTGACCGAATCTATGGATGGTGGTAAACCCATTCGGGAGAGTCGCGATATTGATATTCCTTTAGCCTGTAATCACTTTTTCTATTATGCCGGGTGGGCCGATAAATTGAATTATGCCTTTCCAACTAAAACCGTGCAACCGCTGGGAGTGGCGGCGCAAATAATCCCCTGGAATTTTCCATTATTAATGGCGGCATGGAAAATTGCACCGGCTTTAGCCTGTGGGAATACCCTGGTGTTAAAGCCGGCAGAAAGTACTCCCCTCACCGCCCTGAAACTGGCAGAGATTATTCAGGAAAGCGATCTGCCGCCGGGGGTCGTGAATATCATCACAGGCGAAGGAGATACCGGCGAATTTCTGGTGCATCATCCGGATGTCAATAAAATTGCTTTCACCGGGAGTACGGCGGTAGGAAAAAAAATACAATCTGCTGTAGCCGGCACCTCAAAAAAACTCACACTTGAATTAGGGGGAAAAGCGGCACATATCATCCTCGACGACGCTCCCATCGATCAGGCGGTAGAAGGAATTGTGAATGGAATTTTCTTTAGTCAGGGTCATGTTTGTTGTGCCGGTTCACGATTATTTATTCAGGAAAGTGTAGCTCCTATAGTGATCAGAAAACTGAAACAGCGAATGAATACCCTGATTGTTGGAGACCCTTTGGATAAGAATACCGATATAGGGGCTATTAATAATGCCGAACAACTTCGTAAAATTGAATACTACTTGAAACTGGGTCTGCTGGAAGGAGCTGAATTGTATCAACCCAATAGCAAACTGCCTTCCAAAGGGTACTTCTGTAAACCGACCTTATTTTTAAACGCCTCTCAAAGTCATCGCATTGTACAGGAAGAAATTTTTGGACCCGTATTAGCTATTCAAACCTTCCGGACCCTGGATGAAGTGATTGAAAAGGCGAACAATACTCCCTATGGATTAAGTGCAGGAATATGGACCGACAAGGGGAGTCGGATTTTTTACATCAGCAGTCGCTTACGCGCCGGTGTGGTTTGGGCCAATACCTACAACAAATTCGATCCGGCTTCTCCTTTTGGAGGCTATAAGGAAAGTGGCTTTGGAAGGGAAGGTGGAATCCATGGATTGTCGGCTTATTTGCATGAGGTTTAAGTAAATTCGGTTCCATTCGAATCGGAATTTCATTTTTAGCAGTTATTCTTTTATTCTGCTGTTCCGAAGAAAATGGAATGGCATCCGATAGGTTTAGATCATGATTCTGAATTCCTCAGACAAGTGGTAGCTATGTATTCAGGAAAAATTGTTTTATTGCTTTTCAACGCTGGAATCATGATACTTCAACTTCTCGACTCGCATTGCTTCCGATCACCAAAAGAAATAACAAAACCTGAACATGATTGAACCGGATCGATTTTAGGTTATATGCACTCTTACATCTATTTCTATTACATCGCATGTTGTACTCCGACATACGATTTGAAATACCAACTAGAAAACCTATACTATGAACACATATTGTGTTAAGAACACTGTGTTATTCATTAAGAACAGAAATCGCGGAAACAGTAACCCGTCCAAATCCTACTGTTGTTATAATCCAGACAATAGGTATCTCAGAAATCCTGAATTCATTACAGAAAATCAATAAAGATGGCTGGCACCTATTCACAGATCTACATACAGATTGTTTTTTCGGTCAAATACCGGGAAAGTGTCATCTCACCACGTTGGGAAGAAGAACTTTATAAATACATCAGTGGCATTGTCCGAAATAAAGGGCAAAAATTACTAGCTATCAATGGAGTGCCAGACCATATTCATATATTAATCGGGTTGAAACCGGCCTGTTGTTTATCAGATCTGGTTCGGGAGATTAAAAAGTCATCCAGTGATTTTGTGAATCATAAAAATCTGACACGTTCCAGATTTCAATGGCAGGAAGGATATGGCGCATTTTCATACAGTCATTCCGCAATAGATCAGGTGATTCAATATATCCAAAATCAGAAGGAACATCACCGAAAGCAAAATTTCCGGGAAGAATATCTGGAATTATTAAGCGCATATCAAGTTGAATTTAATGAACCGTACTTGTTTGAGTGGTTGGAAAATGATTATAAGAAAATTTGAAAGCTTTTGCACCGTGGTATAT
Organism: uncultured Bifidobacterium sp.; assembly: GCA_964458785.1. GTDB lineage: Bacteria > Bacteroidota > Bacteroidia > Chitinophagales > Chitinophagaceae > OLB11. Next base: position 3,015 of record CAYWKR010000036.1, read on the forward strand.
TCGACCCCTTCAGGGTCGTAACATGGCTAACCAAATCATTTTTCTATAAATATTTGATCCCTTTGGGATCAGTCTAGATCAGATTCTATCAACAAGAAATTAAAAAACAAGTTCATTATATTCCTGGATAATCAATAAGACATTAACTGATTGCTTAATTTGAATATTAATTTTATTTGACCCTGAATGGGTCACATCCTGATAGCAAATAATAGACAACAAATACATCCGACCCTGAAGGGGTCGAACATCTATACCCATTTAAATAAAGGATTCCTTCGGGATCAGTCTAAATAAAATGCAAGGAACAAAAAAGTACAAAGCAAGTATATTGTAATTCCAGATTCGAAAATGCCCGAACTAATATTATTAAATAGACATTCATTGCATATGACCCGGAAAGGGTCACATTCTGATAACATGGACTAAACAACAGATATATTCGACCCCTTCAGGGTCGGAACATCGCCTAACAAATCATTTTTCTATAAATATTTGATCCCTTCGGGATCAGCATAAATCAAATTCAATCAACAAGGAAGTACAAAACCAATTCATTATATTCCTGGATAATCAATAAGACGCTAACTGATTGCTTAATTTGAACATTAATTTTAATGACCCGGAAAGGGTCACATCCTGATAGCAAATAATAGACAACAGATACATCCGACCCGGAAAGGGTCGAATATTTATCCGTGTAACCTTTTCAATTTATCTTCCGGACCATTCAGCTTTTTTCCGAAGTCCTGAATCAGATATAAATCATATAAACTTGTTGTAACGCCAATAACAATTTCGACCACTACTACTTAATTTCGGTTTACACTTTTAAAGCACATGCCATGAAAAATATCCTTTTTATTCTCCTCTTTATTTCCGGATATTCTAAAGCACAAACTCCAACTATCAAATGGTGGTTCGATGTGGATGATTCATCGTTTGGACAATCGGCGATGGATGATCTGAATGGGGATGGTAAAAAAGATGTAGTCTTTGGCTGCTACCGGAACGACAGCATGGTGTATGCACTGAATGGTGCAAATGGAGCCTTGCTGTGGAAATATAATACCAGCGGTTCTGCTGAAGGTTGCAATGATGTGGCCATGCTGATTTGCGACATCGACACAGATGGAAAAAAAGAAGTCATTGTTCCCAGTTCCTGTAACCCGAAAACGTTTTGCTTTAATGGCTTGAATGGTACAGTTCGTTGGACTGCCAATACTTCCGGATCGGATTCACCACCCGTACTGGCTGATTTAAACAAAGACCAGATTCCTGAAATCATTCACGGTGAATTTGGCGGTTCGGTAAGAAGTCTGAATGGGTTGAATGGAACCCTGAACTGGCAGTTTTCTGTAGACTCTGATTCCTGGATTCAAACCGCACCTACGCTGGTGGATTTGGATGGAAATGGGCAAACCGACTTTGTAGTGGCCACCTGGCATTTCAGCAACAATAATAAAGTTTATGCCTATAACGGGGCTAATCATTCCCTGATGTGGTCGTATCCACTCTCGGATGTGGTTTATCATGGTACTGCAGTAGCAGATTTGGACAAAAACGGGCGCCCAGAACTCATATTGGGCGATTATAGCGGAACACTGACCGCATTGCATCATGATGGTACCTTGTTCTGGAATTATAATGCCGGTGCTTATATTGGATCACCGGTTTCAGTTGCTGATATCGATGGAGATGGATTCTGCGAGTTGGTTTTTTGTGCCAGTAATAAAGTAATTGCCCTGAACCACGATGGCAGTTTGCTGTGGAATTATACATTGCCTGGTTATAGCACCTCATTCCGGGGAGCTGCCTTGTGTGATATGAATGGAGACACCAAACCAGACGTGGTATTCGGAACCAGTAAAGGCGTTCTGATGGCATTAAATGGAATGAATGGGAATCAGTTATGGTCGCTCGATCTGGCGGCACATTATGGCGATACTCTGGATTTTGATCATGCACCAGTGATCGGCGATATGGATTTGGATGGTTACCTCGATATTTTTATCGTTGGTGGATACACCCAATACCCAAATTTCAGTGTAAATTATGGACGAGCCTATGCGGTATCTACCAGTCAGATTGCCACAGCGGGAAACAATTGGCCCATGTTCCAGTATAATATCCAACGGAACTGCAGTAAGTGTGGGGTCGCGCCTGTTGGTATCCAGGAAGTAAAAATGGATTATGTTCCATTGATTTATCCCAATCCGGCACATACCGCTGAAACCATCCATATTCATATGGACCCTCTCGAAGAATTAATGGAAATACATATTTCGGATCTGACCGGTCGTATCCTCTATAGTTCCCGTGTCATTTCCCATGAGATGGACTTCAAGGTACCATTCATACCTTCGGGAATGTATTTTCTAACCTTACAAACCAATAGAGCAAAACGAGTTCAATCGCTGCTAATCGAAGAATAAAAAATACCATCTTGTTGCTCTTCTTCCGAATCGTTGATGTTATATCAAGGGGAAGGGGTTAAAAATAAACAGCATTGCGGCTTGTCTTCTACAGATGAATGGTGCTATCGCCACCTCAGCCCCTTGCAGCAGTTCCGATGAGCCCCAAAGAAAATCGTATTCTATGTTCACTTACCGGATAATAACCTTCAATCCCTTGCAGGCATGCGATTTATTATCGGGGCCCAGCACTTTTACATTTTCGATATACACGGTATCACCCCGGTAACTTCGTTCACGAAAAGAGCGGATCCATTGTGGACTGAATTGATTACCGGTAAACTGGGCCTGACTATAATCGGTAAAAACAATGGGCAAGCCACTGGAATCCTGATACAAACCGCGTTCGGCATACGTCATATCAAAACTCTGTACCTGATAGGTCTGCTTTAAACTGTCCTTCGCACATAAAGGATATTGAATAACACTATCGAATACCTGCTTTGACAAAAATCCCTGTAAGGTTTCGTTACAGGACAAATACACCGTATAGGGATACTTCTTTTCATCCTGCCCGGAAAAAAACGAACTCAGGCCAAGCATCAGGATAATAAAACCAAACCATTTCAAACAAGCATGCATAGCTTCGGAATTAACGGTGCAGCAAGGTAAGATTTTCTTCTATGATCCGTATCTTTTCGAGGGCGTCGTTTTGCTTTTTAACTTCTCCTTCCAATACGTCCGGACGGGCATTCTGTACAAACTTTTCGTTCCCCAGTTTTTTCTGTACGCTTTGAAGAAAGCCTTTCAGATAGTCGAGATCTTTCTGAAGCTGTTCCATTTGTACCGAATGATCCACTTCTTTTTCGGAAGTAAAACAACAGGACAATTTGCCTACCACAAACGAAACCGAACCCGGCACAGCATCTTGCGTATACTCGATCCGGGAGGCAGTGCATTGCCTCTTCAGAATGTCTTCCACCAACCTAAAGGCCTCTTGATGCGACCCGGGCAGGTACAAGGTAATGGGATCTTTAGGTTTGAGTCCTTGTTTCACTTTCAAGTCACGCAATGCGGTAATAATCTGTTGTGTGCTATTTGCTAACTGCAGAATAGTTGAATCGGCAGGTGCAGATGGTTGATACTGACTATTGAGCAAATCATCACCCGGGGCTCGGTCTTTTACCTGATGATATATTTCTTCGGTAATGAAGGGCATGTACGGATGCAACAAACGCATCAGTTCCTCCATAGATTGCAGGGCCCGCTGCATTTGCTGTGCCGGCATAGGTGAACCCACCGGAGGCTTGATCCATTCCAGATACCAGGAACAATAATCATCCCAGATTAATGAATATATTTTCTTCAGGGCTTCGCTCAGTTTGAAATCACGAATATCCTGTTCCACCTCGGCGCTCACTTCCCGTATGCGGTGTTCGATCCACTGATCGGCAAAAGGTATTTCTGTTTCGGTGCTGGTATCCATCTCGCGTTCGCCCAGCATTTGAAGTAATTTGAGGGCATTCCACATTTTATTTCCGAAGGCCCGGCCCTGTTCACAACCACTTTCATCGAAGAGTAAATCATTTCCGGCAGGTGAGGCTATTAATACGCCAAAACGTACCGCATCGGCACCAAAACGATCAATCATTTCCAAGAGGTCGGGCGAATTCCCCAACGACTTGCTCATTTTACGACCTTGTTTATCGCGAACGATTCCGGTAAAGTATACCTGCCTGAAAGGAATCTGTTTCCGGTATTCGAGTCCGGCCATAATCATACGGGCCACCCAAAAGAAAATAATTTCAGGGGCTGTAACGAGGGTAGCTGTTGGATAATAGTAATCCAGTTCCTGATTATTTTCCTTTTGTGCATTCCAGTGAAATACTTCTAGTGGCCATAGCCATGAAGAAAACCAGGTATCCAGAACATCCTCATCCTGTTTAAGCACGGTTTCCTTTGAACCGGGATATTGTTCCTTGTAAAGGAAGTTTGCATCGTCCTCGGTGGCTGCTATAACAAAGCGACCTTGCTCGTCGTACCAGGCCGGTATACGATGCCCCCAGCGCAACTGCCGGCTAATGCACCAGTCCTTGATGTTCTCCATCCAATGCCGATAGGTATTTTTAAATTTTGCAGGGAAAAAGCGAATCTCATCATTCATCACCACCTCTAATGCCGGTTTAGCCATGGTATCCATACGGCACCACCATTGCATACTTAAACGGGGTTCAATAACCACATCGGTACGCTCGCTGAATCCTACCTGGTTTTTATACTCTTCAATTTTATCAATATGTCCTGCAGCTTGTAAATCTTCCACAATTTTTTTACGAACCACAAAGCGATCTTCTCCAATATACAACTGTGCCGCTTCACTCATGGTACCATCTTCATTCAGGGTATCAATTACATCCAAACCATGTTTGAGACCCAGGTTGTAATCGTTGATGTCGTGTGCGGGTGTAACCTTTAAACAACCCGTACCAAATTCACGGTCAATGTATTCGTCGGCTATCACCGGAATGCGACGATGAATCAGGGGAACCAGACAATAGCTTCCCACCAGATGCTTATAACGCTCATCGTCGGGATGCACACAAATGGCTACGTCGCCCAGAATGGTTTCAGGACGTACTGTGGCCACGGTCATACATTTCGACGGATCGGATTCCATGAAATATTTCACATAAACCAATTGACTATTGACTTCCTTATGATTTACTTCTTCATCACTCAACGCTGTCTTCGCTTTCGGATCCCAATTGATCATTTTTACTCCGCGATAGATGTATCCTTTCTTATACAAATCGATAAAGACATCGATCACTGCTTTATAATATCCGTCGTCCATCGTAAACGCTGTGCGGTTCCAGTCGAGCGCACAACCCAGTTTACGCAATTGCGACAAAATAATTCCGCCATATTTTTCCTTCCACTCCCAGGCATACGCTAAAAATTCTTCCCGGCTGAGTGTATTTTTATCAATCCCTTTTTCGCGTAACATAGCCACTACTTTGGCTTCGGTAGCAATCGATGCATGATCAGTTCCCGGAACCCAACAGGTATTGTACCCTTTTAAACGGGCATAACGCAGTAACACATCCTGTACCGAATTATTCAGCGCATGCCCCATATGCAATACCCCGGTTACATTGGGTGGTGGTATTACAATGGTATACGCCGGTTTCTGGTTGGGTTGAGAATGGAAATAACCCTGTTGAATCCAGTGTGGGTACCAGTGATTTTCTGCTTCAGTATGATTAAAATTCTTTGTAAGTGCCATAGGCCGGCAAAGATAAAAAGGGAAGGGCAGAATTGGTGATGCCAATTGATTCTCTGGTTCCTGCCCCTGCGGGAATTATTTTCGTGATAAACAGTGCCCTGTTCTATTTTTGGCGCATGAAAAAAAACGGGCTCTATGCATTGGCATTCCTTCTTCTGGCCTTGGGTACCTATTACCTGGTGTTCAAACCCAAAGAAGACTCTTTTGATTCGAAAGAAGTGCATTTTACCGTAAAAGACACCGCCTCGATTCAGAAAATATTTTTAAGTAATCTGAATGGTGAATCGCTGGTATTCAGCCGCTCCAACGGGGCATGGGTAATTAACGACAGTATTGAAGCGGTACAGTATCTGGTGAATGATCTGCTGACGGCGTTACATGATCAGCAGGCCGTTCAACCGGTTCGGGTCAGTAATCACGATGCCGTTATTCGTGAACTAAGTGCCAATAGTACCAAAGTAGAAATTTACACCGGGGAAGGTAAAACACATACCTTTTATGTAGGGCAGCATGCCAGTCCCGACAACCTCACCTATATGCTAAACGAAGGTGCCAAACGACCCTATATTGTAAAACTTCCCCTGCAAAACACCTTTGTAGGCATCCGGTATAATACACGCCTGAGGAACTGGCGATCGAAACTGATTTTACGGGCCGCCGCCAGCAATATCGAATGGATTGATGTGGCCTTTGCCGATTCGGTACACTATTCTTTTCATCTGGAACAGCCGGCATCGGGACAAGCTACAGTTACCGGCAAGGGAAGCATACCCGGACAACTCAATCTGCAAAGGGTAACGGAATATCTGGGTCTTTGGGACAGTTTATACTGTTTAGGGTATGAAGATCGGAATAAACTGAAGGACACCCTGATTACAAAGGCACACAAAATTGCGGATGTTCAGATGAAAGCCCGAGGACGATCGGTGCAAACCCTGAGTTTGTTTTTTAAACCTGTTTCGAAAGGAACCAAGGGAATGATCGAAGTGGGAAATGAAAAATACGACTTTGATGTGATGACCGGTTTGTTGAATAATCGCGAAATGATTGTGGTGACCCGTAAATATGCTAATCGGATTCTTCGGTCATACCCCGATTTTTTCAGCCGGCCCTGAGTATTATTTTTTTCGGAAGAATAAACGGACCGGAACACCCTTGAAGTTGAAATGGGAACGCAGTTTGTTCTCCAGAAAATTTTTGTACGGATCTTTTATTTCATCCGGATGATTACAGAAGAAGGTGAAAGAGGGCACCACTACCGGCAATTGAGAAACGAACTTAATGGTAACCGGATTGCCCCGAAACATGGGAATGGGATAATGCTGTATCTCTTTCAGCATAACATCGTTGAGTTTCGAGGTAGCAATTTTTTGTTGACGACGTTCATACACAGCCAACGCCTCTTCGATAGTTTTATGAATGCGGAGTTTTTCAGTAGCTGAAATAAACAAGACCGGAACATCGGTAAACGGGGCAATTTTCCGGTGAATTTCTTCCTCTACCCGTTTACTGGTCATGGTTTCTTTTTCTACCAGATCCCATTTGTTCATCAAGATCAGAATGCCTTTCCCTTTGCGGGTGGCGAGACTGAAAATATTGACATCCTGCGAGGTAAGTCCTTTCACGGCATCCACCATCAGCAAACAAACATCAGCTTCATCAATCGCCTTCACGGCCCGGATGGTAGAATAAAATTCAATATCTTCCTTATCGGCACTTTTTTTCCGGAGACCGGCCGTATCGATCAGCATGAAATCTTTGCCAAATAAATTGTATCGGGTATGAATACTGTCGCGGGTCGTTCCCGGAATTTCAGAAACAATATTACGTTCC
>CAYWKR010000037.1:0-10443 GCA_964458785.1 uncultured Bifidobacterium sp.
AAATCAATTTGTGACGGACTAGTATGAATGGCATCATCGGTTCCAACCTGAATCACTGAAATTCCATCGGCATAAAAGTTGGCATCCACCTGATCGATTACTGAAAATGTGTAAGGCGTGGATGTGGTATCCATAATCTGTAAACTGATAGACTTGATTTTTGCACTCTCGATTTTATTAATATCAAAACCATAATCCTGTGCCAGTTGGGCCAGGTCGGCATTCACTTCCGCTTCCGTTACAACTAAACCGGCAGCCTGTGGGGCAGGAATGGTAAATTCAATATCGGAATAGGTTTTAGTGAGATTAATGGAATTGATCTTGGAGCAGCCACCCAGCAACAGACTCATCACGGAAAGTAAAGCCAGGGTATAAAATGTATTTTTCATAATAAATAATTTTTTGAATGATAAAGGTAAAAAGGAATAACGAAAATCTGTTTCTGAAATTGTATTCAGCTTAGTGCCCTGCCCGTTGTTTCACAATGCCTCCCTTGGTTTCTTTAATCTTATGGGTATACATAAAGGCTTTCGGGTCTATTTTACTGATTTCCTGATGAATATTCAGGAGTTCTAAACGGGTTACGATGGTTACTACCACATCGCAATCGGTTTTAACTTCAAAGGTTCCCGGTAAATAACCACGTTCACCTTTATACACCGTGATTCCCTTTCCAAAACGATTCACCAGTAAGGATTTTATTAAATCGGCATCCCTTGAGATGATGGTCAGTGCAATATACTCTTCGATGCCATCCACCACATAGTCGGCCATTTTTAACGCTGCATAATAGGTAATAATGGAATACATGGCCGAGGCAACGCCAAATTTTGTAGCAGCAGTAATGAAAATAATACTGTTGAAAAAAAGTACCACTTCACTCATCGAAAAGCCAACCCGTTTTGTAGTAAAGAGGGCCAGAATTTCGAATCCATCCAGTGCTGCCCCTGATCGTATCACCAACCCCATGCCGAGTCCGATAAAGCAACCACCAAAAATGGCAATTAACAGTTTATCGGAAGTCACCGCATCAATATGCAGAAACTGCACACCGGCTGCCAGTAAAGCCACCGCAATCAGCGAACGGATAGCAAATAATTTCCCCACCAACCGATAGGCAGGAATAAAGAAAAGGAGGTTGATGGAAATCACCAGGGCACTAAAGCTGTAATGATTCAATTCATGCAACAAAATAGAAATTCCGGTAACACCTCCATCCAGAAAACCATTAGGAATCATAAAGCCTTTAAGTGCAAAAACGGCTAATCCGACACCGGTAAGCATCAGGAGAAACGATTTTATACTGTACAGATGCCTGAGCTTAAAAACTGGATGATGATGCACCGACATATTTAACTGGCTTTAGAACGAAGTTTTTCATTCAGGGCGATCACTTTTTTCAGGTTTCGCTGTTTGGCCGGTTCATATTTATCGTGACAATACCTGGTATGAAACGAATGGCTTTCGAGAAATTTCTGTTGAATCAGATTCCAGGTTTGCACATCCTGTAATCCGGCATAGATCTTCATTTCTTCGTACAAGGTATCTCCGATTTTTTTAAAGGCAGAAGTTCCCAAATACAACAGGTCGGCATCGGCCAGTATTTTCTCGCACAGCGTTGTTGGTTTTTGCGGAATTTTAGTGGCTTCAATCATGCCACAAATCAGTTTTATTTCTTCACGACTGTACCCATATTCAGGAAGTAGTTTTCGGGTCATTACCTTGCTGGCATCTTCATGCCCGATATACACTTTGGCAAAACCGGCGTCATGCATCCAGACGGCTACCTTAAGTAAGGTGAGTTCATACCGGTTCAGTTTTTCGGCGCGTGCAATCTCAATTACATTTTCCATCACCTGTTCGGTATGGTGGAACCCATGATAATATAAGTCGGGTGCCAGTTCACGTTTGAGATAGCTGGTGATATATCGCTTGAAGTCGGTGTAACGGGCCAAAAGTGATTTCGTTCTAAGTGTTATGCAAAATAAGAATGAATTTGAAATTCTCCTATAAAATTTTCTTTGATTCCGGGAAGATGGAAATGAAAATCGCTATCCAACTTCAATGAAATACATATCCACTTCACCCTTGTTCTTGGCATCGATTTTTCCACGGTACACACAGTGGAAATCGTGTTTTACCAATTCATAGGTTTCCCTGCTGATATTAATTTTTCCGGCTTCCCCGCTGCTTTCCATTCTTGAAGCCGTATTTACCGTGTCGCCCCAGATATCGTAAGCAAATTTTTTAACCCCCACAATGCCTGCTACCAATGGGCCACTGTGCACGCCGATACGCACATCAAACTTCCCGCCATCGGCTTTACGTTGCCGGATAAACTTCAGCATTTCAATGGCAGCCCGTATCGTTTTAACGGCATGATCGTCATCTTCATTCGGTAAGCCACAAACAGCCAGATAAGCATCGCCTATGGTTTTTATTTTCTCCAGTCGGTTTTGTTCTACAATGGCATCAAACCCCTTGAAGCAATAATCAATTTCAGCGACCAGTTCTTCAGGACTGAGTTGTTCACTGATATGGGTAAAGTTGACAAAATCGGTAAACAAAACCGAAACATGATTAAACAACTTGGCCTTGGATTGGCCGGTATGTTTTAACTCTTCAATGATACTATTAGGAAGAATATTCATGAGTAAGGATTCGGACTTTTCCTTTTCAACTTCCAGACTGAGTTGAAAGGCGTTCATCTTGCTGTAGAAACTTTCAATAATAAAATAAATGATGGCTGTAATGCAGATGAAGTTTACTACAAAAAAGGTGAGACTGAGTGAACGGGGTAATGTGTACGGAATTTCAAGTCGTTGTGATTCCCAGATGGCCAGTCCGACTAAGCCGAGGCAAAAGCATACAAACAGTAAACGGGCCGTTTGCACACTGGAAAACATTAATGCGCCAATAGCTGGTAATACTGCACAAAGGGCTAATCCGCTGCTATCGACAAAGCCACCCAAAAAGGCATGCGTGAGTAAACCAAATGTCAGAATGATGAGGAGTTGCGAATTGCCAAACCATTTAAAATTCCGGGTAATCTTAAAAATGATAAGATTAATAAGTGTAACGATAATAGAGGTCACCGAACTGGCAATGACCGATGAATACCCCAGAAAAATGTAGACCAGGTTATAGAAAGCGCCCGCCAGTACAATCCATATCGCCAGCTCAACAGCTAAACGCTGCTTGTTTTTTTCAGCCTGGGGAAGTTCTTCCAGGTGAAAGGTACGGACCAGTGTATTACCCCAAACGGACATGTGCTTTCTTCTTCAGTTTGAAAATGGTTACGATATAAATCAGATCGAGCAGGGCCGTGGCGATACCCAAGGAGTAGAGAAACCATTCACCCCGCCATTGTTTGTGATTAATACAAAACAAGGTGACCAGAAAAGTTCCAAGTCCTTTCAGTATAGCATTTGAAAATGAGAAATAGCGGAGATCGTTTGTGCGGATCAGAAACGGAATATAAATGGCCGACATGATCAGGTTACACCAATACCCCCCATAGCCTCCCATTCCACTTTGAGGTATATCGAATTTAACGCTGAAGAAATATAGAAGTATCATCCACCCTCCCCAGGCGCCTACAAAAATAACAGGGAGTGATTTGGGAGGGAAACCGCTTTGCAATTGCTTGAACCCATAACGAAAGGTATTATAAACGATAAAGCAATCGAGAAAAAACCAGGCACGGTAACCCCATACATAGAGGCTCCCCATATTGGTTACAAATACCCAACTCCATAAGGTTTCCCAGGCGAAGTTAACCGTAATGGCTATCAGGGGAATTTCGATGAACTGATATTTCCGGATATTGATGAGAACTATGATATACACAATCACCCACAGGAAGCATCCAATACCAAACAAGAGGTGGTCGGCTACCGTATAATCGGTGAGATTAATAATAGGTTGATGCATGATTATTTATTTGAATTGAATAATTTTTTAAACATCAATTGAAAGAATCCTGCCACTAAGCACAGGGGTACCCAGATTATCATGATTAGTTTAATCCACCAGGGGGTGTGCATCGACCAGGGCAATCCCTGCGACCACCTTCGTTTATCGTACCAGCGCAGGGGTTTAAATAAGGCAGGTTCGTGAAGAGGCCATATTTTGCACCGTGACGCCGCCGACTGGTCACGATCGAGTAAACAATTCACTGCACGGCGGGCTGCTTCATTGGCTCCTTCCATAGTAGCCAGATCGGTAAATGTTTTTACGTAATCGGATGCGAGAAAGAGATTGGGAATATCACAATTGGCATCCGGTCTCAGATTCCAGCTGTTTACACTGTTCACCAACAGGGGTTCCCTGTTTTTAAGCGGAAGACACATCATGTGCGGGAAATTGGCATTGCGTCCATCTTCCTGAATATCTCTGTCGAGGAACCAGTCTACCAGCATTTCATCGCGCAAAACGGTTTGGCCTTGTGTATTCAAACTATGTTTAATCTGTTCCCATACTTCCATCGCCACTTCTTTCCGGTTACAGTCTTCAGCGATTTTTGTAGTGGTAAATTTTCCGGGCGATTGCCAGTCGCTGATATCCACACTCAGTATTCCCTTAATGGTACCATTTCCTTTGGTGGTGATATCGTACTGGTTCCAAAACTGAATTTGCGAAATACTGGTCAATGCCCATTCACTGTCGCTGTAAATGACATGTCCCTTATTGATCTCTACATTTTCATTTAAGTAAAACTGTATCCCATTCATCCAGGAAGTACTGGGGGCCAGTGTTTGAATATAGCGCAGGGTTTCATCTTCGGCAATCATATCCTCGCTGATTAAGGTGGCTGCTTTTTCAACCGGAACAGCCAGAATATAGTAATCGGCTTTTGCCTGTCTGCTGATCCCTTTTTCGTCGGTGAGGGTAACGGATTGGATACTGGCGGATGGTTTATCGATTTGGAAGCCGGTAACTTCCGTTCCCTGATGATACTGCACCCCTTTTTTCATCAGGTAGTCTTTCCATGCATAAAGCCAGCGTTCGTTAGTGGGGCCATCCAATACCCGATCGGTATCCACAGATGGATCGCACATGCCAAAAATGAGTTGAAGAAAAATATCTCCTCCGGTTTTGGTACTGGCTTTTTCGGCACGGGCTGCTACCAGGGTACGGGTTAAGCCTTGCACCAGGAGGTTTTGATAGGCACCATCCTTTGGGAATTTATCAGCTTCCAGATACTGCCACCATCCCAGTCGTTCGTAATCGTTATTTCTGCGTTGAGCACTGCTGGTAATTAACTGCCAGACTTTTTCGGCAAAGAATTTTATTTCATAAGGTGTAAGTCCGGAATCGGCTCCGTGCATATCGTGAATCAGTAATTCGAAATCGGACAGGGATTTAGGAAACGAAGCAACAGTAACAATGGGGCTTCTGTTATACCTGGCCAGCATCACCCGGGAAGTAGAGGTCAGGTTATTGAAAACCGTTTTACCGTTCCCATACGGGATACGTTTCATGGTATCAATCACGTGTTTGTAAAATCCGGGAAAGAAGCGGAATCCGTGTTCACCGGGCAGTGGTTGTTTATATGGGGCTTCGGGATTCCCGTAATAATCAACACTCCGGGCTTTTCCTCCGGAATATTGTTTGTTTAATTCATACACTTCCACGGCATACCCCCGTTCGATGAGTTCATGGGCAGCACTCATTCCAGCCACACCACCACCGGCAATGATTACCTTTTTCATGGGATCGTTTTTTGTAGTTCAGGCCGATTTGGTTACACAATGTAACTCAATTATCCGGGAAAAAGAATCCTGTAGAATTTTACCTCCTTCGTGATGTTACTTTATTACATCCAGCTGCTGTAAAGTAATGCCAGCACAACGATACCGGCCAGGATGCGATAATATCCAAAGAGGGCAAATCCTTTCTCTTTCACAAAGCCGATGAAGAATCGAATGGCCAGCAGGGCAACGATAAAAGCAATAGCATTTCCCGTAATCAGTAAACCGGTTTGATGGGGTGTAAAGGAACCTTCCGATTTAAGGTAGGTATATGTTTTATACGCTGTTGCTGCAAACATGGTGGGTACTGCCAGAAAAAAAGAAAATTCGGCAGCTGCGGCACGGGAAACATTCACCATCATTCCTCCGATGATGGTAGCAGCACTCCGGCTTAAACCGGGAAATAGAATGGCAAGACACTGAAACAATCCGATACGAAAAGATGTTTTGCGATCAATATCATCGGCGTGATGAATAACAGGGGAACGGAACCACCGGTCGGCACCTAAGAGAATGAAACCACCGGCAATCATCACAATGGCAATAATTCCGGGTTTCCCCAGAATATTATCGATAACATCATTCATGAGTTTTCCAAAGAGCAGGGAGGGGATTACGGCAATAATCAGTTTGATATAAAATTCGGGTTGTGAAAACCGGATAAATCGTTTGAAATAGAGAATGAGAACCGAAAGGATGGCCCCCAGTTGAATACAAACCTCGTAATACTTGGTAAATGCATCTTCACTGATTTTCATGAAGGCACTGGTAATCACCATATGCGCGGTGGATGAGATGGGAAGAAATTCAGTAATTCCTTCCACAATGGCAATAATAATGGCCTGAAGATAGGTCATGAACTACACCGAAGCGATCGGTCAGTGTTTTGGTTTACGCATAATAGCATATCCTTCCACACCCAAACCAGCCAGCACCAGCAATGGCGCCAATGTAATGCGGGTGAAACTGTACATGGCATCGGCATCAAATACATTAGGATCAGCACTTCGTCCACCGGCCATAAGCATAAAACCAATAATAATTAATGCCAGTCCGGCCCCCAGTAAGATATAGTTTTGTTTGTCGAACAGAAACGGAAGATTTTGAAAATTGCTTTTCTTTTCACCGGCTGCCGGAGGTGTAGCCTGATTTGTTTCGGCTGGTTTTGTTGCAGACATAATTTATAATTTAATAGAGATCGTCGAGTTGTGTTTTAAGGTATTTGATTACCGAGCGGTGGGTACTGAGTAAGGAGATAAAAATACCCATAGTAAAGATAGAACCACAAAGAATCATCATCCATTTTGTGCTGGACAAGGTTTTCAGTTCAGGTAACCATTTCTCGGCAAAAAGTTTCAGGATCAGAATACCACAAATGGCCAGTAAGGCACTGAGAATTCCATTGAGTATACCCCGTACATTAAAAGGTTTGGCAATAAACCAGCGGGTTGCGCCTACCATTTGCATGGTTTTAATCAGGAAGCGGTTACTGTACATGGCCAGGCGGATGGTGTTATCGATAAGAATAATCACCGAAAAAATGAGGAACAGGGAAATGATAAAAATTACGATTCCAATTCGTTTCACATTGCTGTTCATGATATCCACCAGATTTTTCTGGTAAAATACTTCCCGAACAATATTGCTCTGCCGGAGGAAGCGTTCAATTTTAATCAAACTGTCCGTGTTCATGTATTTCGAATGCAGATGGAAATTAACCGAAGTATATAACGGATTGTAATCCAGAACCTGCAGAAAATCTTCTCCAAAATCTTTCTTAAACTGTTCTGCCGCTTTTTCTTTAGTGATGTATTGCGACGATTTGGTAAAGGATTGCTTATCGATGATGTCCTTCAGGCGCATGCCCAGTTCATCCCGGGTATGGTCGTTCAGAATGACCGAAATTTCGATATTTTCTTTAAAAGCCTTTGAGAGTTGGCCCGCATTAATGACCAGCCAGCCTAATGAACCCAGCAGGAATAATACCAAAGCCACTCCTATGATGGAGTAGAGATAGGTAGCTTTTCCTTTTTTTACCTTAGTGGACAGTAAACTTTCATTACTCATGGGCGACCAAAAGTATAAAAATAATTCCTGCTTTTACTGAGAGATAGGATTTTGTACTGATTTTTTAACGAATTGAGAAAGAAGCAGTGTACGGTGGCTGCCAGAAGGGTTTGGGCAGGAAAGGATGGATTGAAATCGTGAATAGTTCAAGCGTCTGCTTGGAAAAGAGATGAACTTTAAAATACTTTCCGGGCTTAATCTGGACCTATTTACTATTCATTTTTTTATTTAAAATGGAAGGGAGAAGTGTTTAAAGGAAAAAAAATTGCGGAGGCTGCATTGGGCATAGTCCAATACAGTATATATGGCATTGATCAATTGAAAAAAGCCTTTTTAGAATTTTATAAAAGTGATTTGAAGAATTGCAGTATTTTATTTTGAAATAGCGGACGCCTGAACCAGTGGAGTGGCGGATTTTTCTGGCGGTAACGGACGCCTGACAACTATTGATTTTTCATCTAACCTTATATTTTGGAACCCCATCGATTTCAACGGCCCGGATGGCAGCGTAAATCCATGGCGTATTCATGCTTTGAATTGATCTAATGTTTGTATGGCCATGATTGCAGCGTACAGCCGGATGTGCGTGTTAGTATTCCGCTTACCATGCCGCATAAAAAAACAAACCGCCCCTGATCAGGAACGGTTTGCAGGTTATAGAAAGGAAAGCTTACTGATGTTCCAGTTCAGGTTTGAATTCATCGTGTTTTTCACGGATCATATTTTGCAGCCATGCACTAAGCAGGAATAATATACCTGCTGCTACCCCGGTCATGATAATGAACAACATAAAAAACTGATACAAATTGGTAATTTCCATACCCATGAATTTAGGATATTCCAACACCTTGCCGGGTTCGGCAGCCCCTGATGGCGGAATGAGGGCACTTAATGTTCCCGCAAATTTATTGGCTGCGGCATTGGCTAAAAACCAGGTTCCCATCATCAGCGATGATAAACGCAAAGGAGCCAGTTTCGATACCATCGATAATCCAATCGGACTTAAACATAATTCGCCCATAGAGTGAATGATATACAAAGCGATCAGCCACCACATACTCACTTTATCTTCTGCTCCGATTCCTTTCACCGCCAGCGCGATTAAAATATAACCCACGGCCACCAAAGCCAGACCAAAAGCCATTTTGCGAGGTGATGAAGGTTCTAAGCGGCGTTTGTATAAATAGCCCCACAAAATTGTAAAGGCTGGTGCCAGGGTGATAACGGCCAACGGATTGATGGACTGGAAATAAGAAGCGGGCATCTCCCATCCAAATATGGTACGGTTGGTCTGCTTGTCGGCAAATAAGGTTAAGGAAGCGCCTGCCTGTTCAAAGGCTCCCCAAAAAAAGATAACAAAAAAGGCCAGAATAAATATTACGATGATGCGTTTACGTTCGATGGCTGTTAAACTTTTATCGCTGAGAATAATGATCGGCATCAGCACCATGGCACCATAAATTACATAACTGATAATGTCGGCATCACTGTGGGTCATTTGTTTGAAATTCAGCATAACAAAAATCAAAACAATAGAACCAACGATGCTAAGGATGCTTTTCAGATCGAGGGCTTTTACCTGTAACCCGATTTCCTTGCCTTCTTCCGAGATCAGGTATTTCTTCTGAAACATCACAAAACTGATCAGACTGATAACCATACCAATACAAGCCGCCAGAAAGCCCCATTTGTAATCGATTTTCTCGGCCAGACTTCCGCATACCAGTGGGGAGAAGAATGCCCCCAGATTGATTCCCATATAAAAAATGGTAAATGCGCTATCAATGCGGCGGTCACCGGCAGGATATAATTGTCCCACCATGGTAGAAATATTGGGTTTAAAAAATCCGTTTCCGATAATCAGTGTGGTTAATCCTGCCCACATGAGGGTGAGTCCGCTGGAGCCTTCACCGGCCGATGCACTTAAAAACATGAAGAACTGACCTAAAGCCATCAACGCCCCGCCATAGATAATACTCTTGCGGTTACCGAGAAATTTATCGCATAAATAACCGCCTAACAACGGGGTCAGATATACCAGGCCGGTATAACTTCCATAGATCTGCGACGCATCGGCATCGTGCATCATCAGAACCTTAGTCATGAACAGAATAAAAATTGCACGCATACCGTAGTAGCTGTAGCGCTCCCACATTTCAGTAAAGAACAGGAAGTAAAGACCTTTTGGATGGCCTGTTTTAATTTGCTGATTTTCCATTATACAGTTTTAGTGCCCCAATATAATTACAATTTCCTAACGGCTGTAAATAAAATGAGGAGAGATGTTCACAGATCGGGAATGGTAAAACCCCGGTTTGAATTCCTTACTTACCTTTGGCCTCAATAATTTTTATACATGCATATTTTGGTATTGGGCAGTGGAGGCAGAGAACATGCACTGGCCATGAAACTATCGGAGAGTGCCTTATGCACCCGGCTTTTTATTGCACCGGGGAATCCGGGTACGGCAGGTATTGGAATTAATATTCCGATGAATGTGAATGATTTTGATGCCATACGAAGTATTTGTCTGCAGGAACAGGTCGATATGCTGGTGGTGGGTCCTGAAGAACCGCTGGTGAGAGGTATTTATGATTTTTTTCAGTTGGATGAAGCATTAAGG
>CAYWKR010000038.1:0-10242 GCA_964458785.1 uncultured Bifidobacterium sp.
CGGCTTTAATAAAAAAATGGCATCTTTGTGACACATGAAAGGACGAAAAATTCTCCTCGGTATCAGTGGTAGTCTAGCCGCCTATAAAATTCCAATGCTGGTGCGTTTGCTGGTGAAAGCCGGCGCGGAAGTCAGGGTGGTTATGACCCAGGCATCTACCGGATTTGTTTCCCCCCTGGTTTTGCAGACTCTCAGCAGGAATGAGGTTTTATGCGAAATTCAATCCGAAAACGAATGGGCCAATCATGTCGCTCTGGGCCGATGGGCCGATGTTTTTCTGATAGCCCCTGCCTCATGCAATACCCTGGCAAAGATGGCACATGGACTTTGCGATAATCTGTTGCTTTCTGTGTATCTGTCTGCCACCTGTCCGGTGATGATTGCCCCTGCTATGGACGAAGACATGTGGCTGCATCCGGCTACACGCTCCAATTTGCAATTGCTTTCATCCTTCGGACATACTATCATACCCTCTGAATATGGCGAACTGGCCAGTGGCTTAACCGGCATGGGGCGTATGGCCGAACCAGAAACGCTGTTTGTGCATTTACAGAATTTTCTGCACAGCCGGCAGGATTTATTAGGAAAAAAAGCACTGGTAACGGCAGGCCCTACATACGAAAACATCGATCCGGTTCGTTTTATCGGCAATTATAGTAGTGGAAAAATGGGAATAGCCATTGCAGAAGCCCTGGCAGAAAGAGGTTGTGAGGTGGAACTGGTTCTGGGCCCGTCTTCAGAAAACACGTATCATCCGGGCATTCATATCATCAGGGTACAAAATGCCGAACAGATGTATGAAAAATCGATGGAGCATTTTCCTCACTGCCAGCTTGCTGTTCTTTCGGCGGCAGTAGCCGATTATACACCGGTGACATCCGCCCATCAAAAAATAAAGAAAACAGGCGATCACCTGCAAATAGAACTCAAAAAAACCAAAGACATTTTACGCACCCTGGGTGAAGTAAAAAAAGCAGGACAGTACCTGGTTGGTTTTGCACTGGAAACGCAAAATGAACGGGAATATGCCCTTCACAAACTGGAATCGAAAAATGCCGACCTGATTGTAATGAACTCCCTCCGGGATGAAGGTGCTGCCTTTGGGCACGATACCAATCAGGTAACCCTGTTTACCCGTAAAGGGGAACAAAAACTGGAACTTCAGTCAAAAAAACAAATTGCCCGTTCCATTGTATCATTCATTTTACAACAAATCAAGGCATGAAAAAAATACTCTTCCTCCTGGTCACATTGATTCCCCGTTATCTTCATGCGCAAGAGCTGAATGCCAAGGTGATGGTGATGACCGATCAGATACAGGGCGTGGATCAGAAGGTGTTCAAAACATTACAACAAGCTATTGGCGACTTTGTGAACAACCGCAAATGGACCAATGACAATTTCGACAGCAAAGAAAAAATAGAATGTGTTTTTACCCTTATTCTGAATAAAACCATTGATGGTGTGGAAGGTGGATATCAGGGTAAATTGAATATTCAGGCTACACGTCCTGTGTTTAATTCATCGTATACCACCCCCATGGTGAATTATGTAGACAACGATATTGCCATCCGCTATACCGAATTTCAACCATTCGAGTTCAACGAAAGCCATCTGGGAAACGGCGATCCGCTTGAAACCAATCTGACAGCCCTGATTGCCTACTATACCTATCTGATTCTGGGATTGGATTACGATTCTTTTTCACTTAAAGGTGGAAATGAATTTTTTACCAAAGCGCAGAACATAGTGAATAATGCCCCGGAACAAAAACTGATTACGGGATGGAAGCCGACTGAAAATCAGCGGAACCGCTACTGGATTATTGACCAGTTACTGAACTCGCGATTCAATGATATGCGAACCGTATGGTATAATTATCACCGGCTTGGCCTGGATCAGATGAGCAGTGATGAAGAATCGGCACGAAATACTATTAATGCCATTTTTCCCATGCTTGAAAAAGTACATACCGATAACCCTTCAAGTCAGCTGATGCGCTTTTTCTTTTATGCCAAAGCCGATGAAATTCAGAATTTCCTGGCCAAGACTACCATGGCAGATAAGCAAAAATTTGTTCCGATTCTCACAGCGCTTGATGTGATGAATGCCGGGAAATACCTGGCTTTGCTGAAATAATCCATGAAGTACCGTATCGAAGTTTTGGTTGCCGCAACCCTGTTCCTTTGGTCGTCCTGCAAACCCGAGCCGGCACCCATTTCCATTCCGGCCATGGCTTCAGTGCTCAAGGACCTCCATTTTGCGGAGTCGTATACCCAGGTTTTACCCTTCGACAGTCTGCATCCGGTATTGAACCGGCAAGACAGTTTAAACCGGATGAATGCGATGATTTACCAACAGCATCATTTGACCGAAACCCAATTCAGGGAAGCATTGCAGTGGTATCAGAACCATCCGGTATTTTTCGATTCGGTTTATCAGATCATCCTGAATGATATAAGTATTCAGCAGGCCCGTTCGCGTTGAAATTTTAGTCATTTTACACCAGATTGGAACGGGAATCCTTTATTTTTGCGCACGATTTTAAAATCGCAAGTAACAACATGGGTAAGCTTAAAGAACATTTTTACGAAACCGCGGTTAAAGCCGGTGAAGAAATTAAACAACTGATCAAGGAACATGGTGAAACGGTAGTGGATACTGTGACTCTTTCGCAGGTATATCAGGGAATGCGTGGCATCATTGGATTGGTGACAGAAACTTCACTACTCGATGCCAATGAGGGAATCCGGTTTCGTGGATTTTCGATTCCCGAACTGATCGAAAAACTTCCCCATGCCGAAGGCGGTTCACAACCCTTACCCGAAGGTCTTTTTCACCTGATGCTGATCGGTGAAATCCCTACACAGGATGATGTTGAGCATCTTTCTGCTGTTTTTGGACGTCGTTCACATGTACCGAATTATGTATTCGATGCCATTGAAGCCCTTCCGCTGCATACCCATCCCATGACGCAATTCGGAGTGGGTATTATGGCTATGCAAACCGAATCGCTGTTTGCCAAAGCATATAACGAGGGAATCAATAAAAAAGAATACTGGAATTATATCTACGAGGATACGATGAACCTCATCGCCCGTTTGCCCCGTATTGCAGCTTATATCTATCGCCGGAAATACAAAAACGGAGAACATATACAACCAAACGGGATGCTCGACTGGGCGGCCAACTTTGCCCACATGCTTGGGTTTGAAGATGAAGGATTCCGTGAACTGATGCGATTGTATCTCACCATTCATGCCGACCATGAAGGAGGTAATGTAAGTGCACATGCTACTCATCTGGTGGGTTCTGCCCTCAGTGATCCCTATCTGGCTTTTACTGCCGGAATGAATGGTCTGGCCGGCCCGCTGCATGGATTGGCCAATCAGGAGGTAATTCGTTGGATTGAAGAAATGCAACGGGAATTATACACCCAGGTGCCCAGTAAAGATCAGATTGCTACCTATGTAAAGAAAACGCTGTCGGAAGGAAAAGTGGTACCGGGTTACGGACACGCCGTTCTTCGCAAAACCGATCCTCGCTTTATTGCACAAATGGAATTCGGGAAAAAATACTGTGCCGAAGATGCTCTGGTACAAACTGTTTGGAATGTGTACGAAGTAGTACCCCCCATATTGGAAAGTCTGGGTAAAATTAAAAACCCCTGGCCCAATGTCGACGCGCATTCGGGTGCCTTACTAAAACATTATGGTCTGGTAGAGGAAGATTTCTACACGGTCATGTTTGGTGTATCGCGTGCCCTGGGGGTATTGGCCAGTTTATGCTGGGATCGGGTATACGGGTTCCCTATTGAACGTCCGAAATCCATTTCTACCTACCAGGTACAGAAATGGCTGCGGAAAGAAATTCCAAACCTCGACTAATAAACGTATCCTGTGGTCCTGACCATGTACTGAAGATACAGGTTCGTGGAACCTGTTAATGGTAACCTAGTATTTTAAGCATACTTTGATAGCTCTGCTCTTTGGCATAAAGCCAATCGGTGAGTTTACCATTCTTGTCGTATTCCACCACTACATGCTTAGGCGAAGGAATCATACAATGCTTTATACCGCCATATCCGCTTAACTGATCCTGATAGGCCCCGGTGTGAAAAAATCCGATATACAGTGGTTCTGGCTTGGTCACTGAACGTGTGATATCCTTAGATGTGTTCTTGCTTTTCGGTAAGAAAACCGCATTGATATGTTCTTCTGACGTGTAGAAATCGTGGCTGTCGCAGGTAAGTCCGCCCAGATGCACTTCCTGATATTCTTCATCCCATTTATTCACCGGAAGCATCAGAAACTTTTCGCCAATTCCCCAGGTATCCGGTAACGTGGTAATAAACGACGAATCGATCATGTACCAGATTTCCCGGTCGTTTTGCATTTTCTCGTCCAGAACACTATAAATCACAGCACCCGATTCACCCACAGTAAAGGAACCGAATTCGGTATAAATATTCGGCACGGCCACCTTATTGGCCTTACAGGTTTTTTTAATAGTGGCTACAATTTCGTTCACCATATAGTGATAGTCGTAATCGAAGCCCAGACTATGTTTAATAGGAAAACCACCACCGATATTGAGACTATCGAGTTCGGGGGCAATTTTCTTCAACTGGCAATACAGATTCAGTACCTTATTCAGTTCACTCCAGTAATAAATATCATCCTTGATTCCCTTATTCATGAAGAAGTGCAGCATCTTCAACTGAAATTTTTCATTCCCTTTCAGTTTATCGACATAAAACTCCAGTACATCCCGTGTACGGATTCCCAAACGGGAGGTATAAAAATCGAAAGAAGCTTCTTCTTCTGCGGCAATTCGGATTCCGATCTTCACCGGATCTTTTACCCTAATCGAACGTTTATAATCTTCAAATTCGTTTTTATTATCCAACACCGGTATCACATTCCGGAAGCCGGCATTAATTAACTGCGCAATATTTCGGGTGTAGGCTTTTGTTTTAAATCCGTTACAAATTATAAATGTGTCTTTCGTGATTTTCTTGCGCTGATACAATTTGCGGATAATTTCCAGATCATACGCAAAAGAGGTTTCAAGATGTACCCCATGCTTACAGGCTTCTTCTACAATGAAGGAGAAATGCGAGCTCTTTGTACAATAACAATAATAGTACTCTCCGTCATACTTCTGTTTCTTCATTACTTCCTGAAACATCTTCTTTGCCCGGTTGATCTGCATACCGATTTTTGGCAGGTACGTTATCTTAAACGGCGTACCATACTTATCAATCAGTTTTTTCAAATCCACGCCATTGAAAAAAAGGTAGTTGTCTTTGACCTGAAAACCATCCTGCGGAAAATCAAAGGTTTGCTTTACGAGGTCGGTATACGTATTACTCATTGCAGGACAGGTATAGGTTTTAAATTGTCACAAATGTAATACCGTATCAATTTCCCTGAACAGATTTTTCAAACCGGATCAGGGATGCCTACCTGCGCAAAAAATCAGATCAAGCATACTGAGCGAATCGATAAATCCATGACGATGAGAAAAAGGCTGGGTATAGATCCAGGGCGTGTGAGTATTCAGGGGATGATTATCCGAATTCAGTGGTCTGTCAGTGATTTCAGAAAGCAGAATCACCTCTTTCTTTATTCTCAACATCCGGATCATCCATTGCAACGAAGCGAGATTCAGGGATAGCAAATCGGTGAATTCCTGCGAAAAGAATTCCGTGAGCTCCGATTCAAAAAATTCAAAGAAAGGGGCTCTGCGATAATGGGTACATAAGGCTCTGAAGTGATTTTGCTGCCAGTGTTCTCCATTATAAATCCGTACCTCACGAATCAGGCGGTGCTGCGAACGGCCTCCCTCCAGGGGTACACTCAGCAGGTGTTTGCCATTGGGACCGGAAATACTGCAACGATTCATGGAAGTAGATTTCTTAAAAGGTTCCAGATCGTTCAGCAGCACATACCGGTAAGGGAGTATGGTTTGAAACCACTGAACCGAAGGAAAATATTCGGCCCGCATGATACAGCTATCGGTGACTAACATTGTATTTTCGTGCAATGGATGCGAAGTTACTGTGGTGCTGCCTGATATTTTGTAGCTCATTCCGGCTTTATGCGCAGCCAGTATCAACTCATCCTGCCCTTTATCTTCATCTTATTAAGAAACCATTACCCGGTAGTTCCGATAACTATTCCCTCTTAGACTATCCATTTTACGATACCAGCGATCAGGTACTCTATTTCGCTTATGCAATTACACCGGATAAGGACTTCCTTCCTTCTGTATACCTTGATCTTAAAATAGTACCTGCCAGCCGAAATAATACCCGGGTGATGATGGAGAAAAAAGTGAATTTAAGCGGCGGGAAGCTGAATGGCACCGACAGTATGGTTTTTGCGCGTCAGTGGATGCGATCCGGAAACTATGTACTGAAGGCTACTTTACTGAATGATGAACAGGTAGTGGCCCGGGAAGCTGTTTCCTTTCAATTTCTGAACCAGCAGTGGGTACCTGAAAAGCCATCGGAAAATAATTCATTCAGCGATAGTTTACCCAAAGGCAATTTTACCGAAAAATATCCCCTGCCGGTTTTACAGAAAAATGTAGCAGCGCTTTTACCTGTAGCCCGTGATGAAGAACGACAGGCAGTCAGAGACATGACGGAATCTACGGACAAGACATTGCTTCAGACATTTTTTTACCATTTCTGGAAAAGCCGGAATAATGAATACCCCGAAAAAGCCTGGAACGAATATGCCGCTATTCTCAATGAAGTGGGGAAACGATTTGGAAGTTCATCAGGGCCGGGGTATGAAAGCGACCGGGGCCGTGTGTTTATTCGTTATGGCGAACCCGATCGTATCATCCGCGTACCTAACGAGAAAAATGCCCTGCCCTATGAAGTATGGTTTTACTACAAAAGCGGCGAAAAAAGCAATCTGAAGTTTTTGTTTTACCAACCGGGTATTTCGGCTAATCAGGTCTTTCTGTTACATTCCAACGTAAGCGGCGAATTAAAAAACCCGCAGTGGCGCTATCAGTTATTACAGGATCCAACGAATGGCGACAATAGCCTGATTCATAAAGTATTTGAATTTTTTAAAGACTAACACATGCAAACCACCACACGATTTTTGATTTTATTTATTACCGCCCTGGTGTTACAATCGGCCTCCTGCAAGAACATCAAGGAACTGGATTACAAAGGCATACAGGATACCCAATGGCAAGCGCTGGGTTTAAAAAATGCTTCTATTTTAATTAATCTCAAATATTACAATCCTAATTCTTTTGGGATCGATGTGAAGGAAAGCAACCTCAGTATTTACCTGAATGACCGGTTTCTGGCGGTAGCCGACCAGCCATCAAAAACCCAGATACCCCGTGAATCAGAATTCCTTTTTCCGGTGGTAGCTCACTTTGATCCGCTGAAGGCTTTGGGTGCCGCTTTTACTTCCCTGCTGAATAAAAAAAATAAACTTACCATTCAGGGTAGTGCCAAAGTAGGGAAAGGAGGTGTTTATCTCCGTGTGCCCATCAACATCACCGAAGAAGTTAGTTTGTTTAATAAGTAGCACCTCAGGCCTTCAATAGTTTAAAGGCATGGGTCCATTCGTTTCGCAGGAATCCCGGAATACACCACAACATACATAAAGGTTCTATGGCCCGGGCCGATTTAGCCGAACCCATGATTTCGGTATCCCACCCGAAGGTGTCGAGAATAATGCGGGTATGCTCCAGTGCATCCGCATCATTGCCGCATATAAACATCGAAGGGCGGCCTTCTTTAAACACCGGTTGATACATAAAGGCACTTCCTACACTATTAAATGCTTTCACCATCCGGCATGCCGGAAATGCCTCCTGAAGCTGTTCCAGTAAAGAGTGATTAATGTTTGTAAAAAACTTCATTACTCCCTGATCGGGCGGACCCGGTTCAATGGGATTGGTCGTATCAATAAGCACTTTATTCGTCAAACTCGCGGCTCCACACTCCTCCAGTACCTTTAATGCGGCGTGCCCACTCACGGCCAACACCAGCATATCGCCATACGAGGCACATTCCGTAAAGGTTCCGGCACTGGCACCCGGATTCGACTGCAACCAGTTCACCACGGCTTCCTTTTCGGGATGGGCCGTTCCCATCATAACCTCATATCCTTCATTCAGAAATGCAGATCCCAATGTGCGACCAACAATGCCACTTCCTAAAATACCTACTTTCATGCTCTATACGTTTTAATTGAAAACGAAGGTATACACTTTTTGATATTGCCCATACCGTTGAAGTGCGACTTATATTTACCGAATGAGATTTGAACAGTATGCCTTTCATCCGGAGTTAAAAGACAAACTTCTGGAATGTGGATTCAGAAAACCGACCGACATACAATACAAATCCATACCTCCCATTCTGAAAGGTGAAGATGTACTTGCCATAGCACAAACCGGAACCGGAAAAACGGCAGCCTTTGCCATTCCTCTCATTGAGCGACTTTTGAAAAAACATCAGCGAATGGAAGCAGGAACCGTTCGTTGCCTGGTTATGTTGCCCACCCGCGAACTGGCCGTACAAATTGCCGGTGTATTCCAGCAGTTTACTCCGGAGGATACACTTCATATTCTGGCCCTGATTGGTGGCGTGAAAGAAGACCGGCAATTGAAATCGCTTCGGCAAGGTATTGATGTATTAATCAGTACACCCGGACGATTATTTGATTTAAAGAGCCGCGGACTTCTCACCTTAGATGCATGTCATTTTCTGGTACTCGACGAAGCCGATAAAATGTTATCACCGGCCTTCATCCGCGATATTCACGATGTAGTAAAAGCACTTCCATTCAAACATCAGACGCTGTTCTTTTCAGCTACCATCAACGAACAAATTAAAGATCTGGCATACTCCCTGGTGCGAAACCCGATTCGTATTCAACTTTCACCCAGGGATCCTGTTTCGAAGAATATTGAGCATGCAGTGGCCTTTATTGAAATGGATGACAAACGCTTTTTTCTGGAACGCTTAATCCGGGAACAGAATGAAAAAAAAATATTGGTTTTTGTACGCACCCGGGTTCGTGCCGAGCGTGTGGTACAAGCCATGAAACGTGTAGGGATTGAAGCCCTGGCACTTCATGGAAATAAAGATCAGGAGGAACGATTGCAGGTGATGGAAGCCTACCGAAAAGGCGACTGTTCCCTTTTAGTTGCTACCGATGTAAGTGCACGGGGTATAGATATACCGGGCGTACATTTTGTGTTGAACTACGACGTACCCGAAATTGCCGAAAATTATGTACATCGTATAGGTCGTACCGGTCGCGGTTTTGAAAAAGGGCAAGCCTGGACTTTTTGTTCTGAAGAAGAGAAACCACTCTTAGATGCCATTGAAGAATATATTCATAAGAAGATAGCCGTTCTGGATGTAAGTCGAGAAGATTTCAGAATGACCAAAGCATTGAGTGAAGGGCCGGAACGTGACTGGAAGAAATTGCTGGAAGAAAATGAAAAAAATCTTCAGCAACAGAAAAGAAAGAAAAAATCCTAACGCCCCAGACTCAGACTGTATTCCAGTCCGGTTACATAGAGATTTTCGGGCATAGACACATTGTACTCCCGTTGAATCAGGTAATAGATTCCAAACTTACTTTTCGAAGAATAATCATATTCAATTCCGGCTGCATAGCGGTCGCGGTGCCATGTCAGATCCGATTCGATAGCCCGTGGATCTGAAAGCTGAAAACGCATTTCATCCGAAACATAGGCCGTCCATTGGGTATTGAATTTGTACGATAGTTCTACCTTATTCCGCGAGTACCATTCGGCCACACCCCCATCGTTGCTGCTATATACATTACGTACTTCGGTTTGTAAACGATGCCTATACGAAACACCCCATTTTCTCATGGGATATTTAGCACCCACATCCCACATCAAACGATGCCTGAAACTGAAACGATTTTCATCGGTGTACTTGTCAATCCAACGATACACCAGGGATGTTTTAAAATACCTGCTGATCCTGTATTCCAGGCCCAGGTTGGTATAAAACAAATTCAGGCGACTGTAGTTCTCCCGGAACCTTAACTCTTCTGTGAAGAGAAGCGTGTATTGCCGGTTTAGTTTATAACTCACATTAAAGGTATTCCACGAGCAGGCATCGGCATAATAGGGAGAATAGCTTTTAGCAAATGCTCCCTGAGGAAAAATAAAAATGAAGGCAAACAGCAGGCTTCGGATTCCGGTCATCATCAG
>CAYWKR010000039.1:0-10196 GCA_964458785.1 uncultured Bifidobacterium sp.
AACCCGCCCAATGGGGTAGGCGTCTTCTTGGCGTTCTAAATTTTGAAAATTGGGGAAAACCCTTACCTTTAACCCTTGTATTAAATAAAATATAACTCAGTACATATGAAAAGTATTTTACGTTCATTGTGTCTTCTTGTTGTCTGTACCCTTTTGGTAAATAACTCCAAAGCCTCGCATGTTTCTGCCGCGGATGTTTATTACGAGTATCTCTCGCCTTTAACCTATAAAGTACACCTGGTATTGTACCGCGACTGTAAAATCCTTCCGGGTGGTGGTTCGGCGAATGCCGGTTTAGGTGGAACGGCCAATATGCATGCTGAATCGGCATCCTGCGGGCAGGATATTCCTTTTACCGTGGATACCACAGGAAATAATACCAAGAAAATTTATGGTGACCTTTGTCCGAATATCAGCAACTGGTGTACCGATGCCAATAGTATTTATCCGGGATATGAAGAGTGGCATTATTCTGCCACTGTAGTGTTACCCATGGCCTGTACCGACTGGCAATTTAAGTTTGATAACCTTTGCTGCCGGAACGCGGCTATTGTGAATTTAGGTACAGGTGCTGGTGGTGCCACCGGATACGGTATCTGTATTTCAGCCGGATTAAACAATGTGGCACGGCCTATAAATAATTCGGCATTTCTTTCAATGAAACCAGTGCCTTATTGCTGTATTAATCAACCTAAAACCTATTTGAACGGACCTTTGGATCCGGATTTTGATTCACTGGTATTTTTAGGAACTCAACCATTAAATGATTTTACCTGTACGGGTATTCCCTGGGCAACCGGAATTGCTGCCTCAACAGCTAATCCGTTTGGTACCACAGCTCCGGGAGGTTATACAGTAAATCCAAATACCGGAACAGCGACCTTTACACCAACACAAACCAATGCATTTGTAATTGCTTTCACGTGTTATGAAATTGACCCTATTACATTCGACACCGTAGGGTATGTAATGCGTGATGTACAGTTGAATGTGGTGAACTGTAATGCGGCTCCTCCATCGGATCCCAATGGTAGTCAGTGCTACAACTTAATCAATTTAAGCGGGGCTACCCTTCAACCACCAACTCCGCCTTCTACTTGTCCGGATGTACTGGAAACCTGTCCGGGATCCACAGTGACTTTCGATATTAAATCGATCAGTAACTCGCTGAGTAATTTGGTAACTACCTATTCCAATAATGCTGCTGCTTGTCCGGGTTCTACTTTTACGTCTACCCCTCCGGGTGGTGGTAATCCGGTAACAGCTACATTCAGCTGGACACCGAATGGTACACAAATAGGAAATCATACATTAATTATTACCTTCTCTGATTCCACCTGTACAACCGCTCAGCCTATTGTTCTGAAGTCGTATGCTGTAATACTCATTCGTGTTTTACCGGGTGTGGATGCCGGACCCGATTTAGTATATTGTATCGGTGCCGATTCATTGCAGATGAATGTAACCGCCCCTCCGGGAATTACTCAATGGCAGTGGACTGATCTGGCAGGAAATACCAGCAATATCGGTTTATCAAGTACCACCATTCAGAATCCCAAAGCGGCTCCAACTACCACCACTACCTATATTGTAACCGCAGTAAACCCTCCTCCGGGACTGGTATGTAAAACAAAAGATACCATTACCGTAACACTGGTACCCGGTGTGGTGAATGTGAGTGCCGGTGGACCGAGTACTATTTGTGTAAACGACTCCATTCAGTTGAATGCTTCGGCCAATCCACCACAAATTAATCCGGTCATTACCTGGGCGCCTAACTATAACCTGAGTAGTAATACCGTGTTGAACCCCTGGGCTTCACCTCTGGGAACCACCAATTATCAGTTAACTTATCGCGACGATAACGGATGTATCTATACCGATTACCATTTGGTAAATGTAGATGGTGCCAGAGCCTTGCTGAATGCACAGGTTTCAGTGAATCCGGTGTGTCCGAATGCCCCCTTCCAGTTATTCACGAATGTTTCTACTATGCCATGCGGACTGTCTATCTTCCCTTGCAACGATCCCAGTGTGAATGACCTGAAAACAGTAGGAACACAAAATATTCAACAATCCCTGTATTCACCATATTATACCAATTATCAGGATGGCTATCGTACGCAAATGATTTTCACTCAAACCGAACTGGCCAATGCAGGTATTAAACCGGGGAATCTCCGTTCTATCGGGTGGTATGTAGTGGGTAAAGGAAGTGATACCATGCGCAATGTGCGTATCTCCATTGGCTGTACTTCAGATACCGCCTTCAATGGATCTACCGGATTTTTAACAGGATTATCACAGGTATATTTCAATCCGAAATTCTATTCGGCTCCTGGTTGGAATACCCATACATTCAGTAATGCCTATTTCTGGGATGGTATGACGAATCTGGTAGTACAAATTTGCTACGATGTAGATAACCAGTCGTCCAGTACCAATACCGATATCCTTACTTCATCGAATACGAACTATAATCAGGTGATTCACCAGAACGCCTATGCGCCTAACGGGTGCGGTTTTACAGCCACTTCACCCCTGATTGGTGCCGTTCGTCCGAACACCCGTTTTTCTGTTTGTGAAGTGGGATCGTATAACTTTAACTGGGCACCGGCGGCATCCCTCGATAATTCAACCATTGCCGATCCTCATTCCAGTGGAATCAGCAACAGTACCAATTTCGTCGTAACGGTTACTGCCACCTCCAACCCGAATTGTGTTTCAAAAGATACTGTCAGCGTACTGGTTGATAATTCCAACTCGGTAACCGCTTCAGCTAATCCGGCCGTATTGTGCGGACCCGGTTTAACCACCCTCACGGCAACTACGGCAGGTACTCCACCGCAATACTATTGTGGGGAAGATAATGTACCTTGTTCTTCACCATTCAATGTGTATACCTCCGGGGTGAGTATTGGTTCCAGTCTGGCTGTTACCCCTTTCAATGGTAACTATGCCGGTGCCCGTTCACAAATGTTATTTACAGTAGCCGAATTGAATGCTATGGGTATTACCAAAGGTCGTATCGATTCATTTGCACTCGACGTGATCACCAAAACCAGTTTCTCTTCGTTTAATATGAATATTCGTATGGGATGTACTCAACTGACTGCTCTGAATGCTTTTATTCCTTCTTTCGAATTGAAGGATGTGTATCAGAATACGGCGTATGTAACCATGCCGGGTTGGAATATGTTTGTATTACAAAATCCATTCCTGTGGGATGGTGTCAATAATCTGGTTATTGAAATCTGTTTCTTCAACGGTCAGTTCAATACCATTCAGCCCGATGCAGTGGATTATTCCACTACGGCCAATCCGCAGTTCTATTTCCAGGGCTCCGATTATGGCGGATGTGAAATTCCAAGTGTACAGTTCCCTTCTACCCCGATTATTTCTACCGCCCGTCCGATAGTGAATTTCTATCTCTGCGATGTGCCCATTAAACCATGGAAATTCCGTTGGGATCCACCATTATTTGTATTCGATTCAACAGCAGCTACTACCACAGCCTATGTTAATCAAAGCGGATGGTATACTATCTATTCAACCGGTGGAAATCAATGTGAAGTGATCGATTCAGTTCAGGTAACCATGTCGGTGCACGATGTAACCGCTACTCCAATGAAGGATACCGTTTGTCTGGGCGACAGTTATCAGGCATTTGCTACCGGAATCGGGAATGCTCCTTCTGAAACCTTCCTTTGGATAGATGAAAACGGAGGCAGCAGCGGATTGGGATGTACTACCTGCTATAATCCCGTGATCACACCTACAAGTCCGGGCGTTCATACCTATACCTGTATCCGTACCGATACCTATGGTTGTAACGACTCTGTAACCATCAGTGTATTAGTGTATCCGATTCCTACCGTGAGTATATTAAATGGGGATTCGGTTACCATTAAATATGGTGAAGAAGTGAACCTGATTGCTACCGGTGGTTATGTCTACAACTGGACGCCGGTTTGGGGTTCCAGCAATCCAAACATTAATTCGGTTATTGTTTCGCCCGGTGAACCCACCATGTACACGGTGTACAGTTTAAATCAACTCGGATGCCGCAGCGCCGACAGTATATTCGTGAACGTAGATTATACCGATAAGCTCTTTATCCCAACTGCCTTCTCGCCCAATGGAGATGGTGTGAACGATGTCTTCAAAGTGGCCAACTTAACCTTCCAGAGTATTCAGGAGTTCAAAGTAATGAACCGTTGGGGTCAGGAGGTGTTCTCTGCACCCGACAATCGTGGATGGAATGGTAAGTTTAAAGGAAAAGATCAGGATCCGGCTACGTTCTTCTACCTCATCAAAGTGGCCTTCCCCGATGGTGTAGTGAAATCGTACAAAGGAGATGTGATCCTCGTTCGATAAATCATCACTCAATGTATTCAGAATCCTGCCTGTACCGGGCGGGATTCTTTTTTTACGGGATGGTCTAATTATCGTGCTGGCCGATGAAGATTAGGATGAAGTCGTACTTTTGCACGCACATGAATATGCAAAAAATTGGGATTATCGGAGCCGGCACCATGGGCGCTGGAATTGCACAGGTGGCCGCAACAGCAGGGCGTACCGTAATTATTACCGATACAAATAACGACGTCTTACAAAGGTCGAAAGCAAGTACCGAAAACATGCTCCATAAACTGGAAGAAAAGGGAAAAATACCACAAGGCATGGCTGCCGGAATAGCAGGCAGAATGGAATGGACAACTGGTATAGCTGACTTAAAGGACTGCAGCTTAGTGATTGAAGCCATCGTTGAGAATCTCGATATCAAGCAAAAGGTTTTTCGTGAACTGGAAACTATTGTGGATCCGGCCTGTATGCTGGCCACCAATACCTCTTCACTATCGGTTACTTCCATCGCATCGGCCAGCCACTTTCCGGAGCGTGTGGTGGGTATTCATTTTTTTAACCCTGCTCCGCTGATGGAACTGGTTGAAATTGTACCGGCCCTTCAAAGCAGTGAAGACGTTGTTTCTGCTGCCATGCAGGAAATTTCAGCCTGGGGGAAAAAAGGAGTTCGTGCCAAAGACACCCCGGGTTTTATTGTAAACCGTATTGCCAGACCCTATTACAGCGAAGCCATTCGTATGGCCGAGGAAGGGTTGGGGAGCTATGCCGAAATTGATGAAGCCCTCACTACCCTAGGAGGATTCCGGATGGGCCCCTTTGCCCTGATGGATTTGATTGGTCATGATGTGAATTATACCGTTACCGAAACGGTATGGAAAGCATTTTATTTCGATCCGAGATATACCCCTTCCTTTACACAGAAGCGATTGGTAGAAGCACAATGGTTGGGTAAAAAAACCGGTCGTGGTTTTTATCAGTATATTGATGGTCGTACACAGGAAGCAGCAAGCGCATTAAACCCCGAACAAAAAAAATATATTCTGAACAGGGTATTGGTCATGCTGATTAATGAAGCGGCTCATGCACTTTATTCCGGGGTAGCCAGCAGGGAAGATATTGATCTGGCAATGACCAAGGGAGTGAACTATCCGAAAGGACTACTCCGCTGGGCCGATGAACTAAGTATAGCCTATTGTGTACATACGCTGGATGAGCTGTATACCTTTTATCATGAAGACCGTTACCGGTGCAGTCCGTTGCTGCGGAACATGCTGAAAAATCAAACTACATTCTATTAAATTATGTTTTACGAATACAAGGGAATCCGTCCGGTGGTTCATCCATCGGCCTATGTACATCCCCAGGCCACAGTAACCGGAAATGTTATAATCGGGAAAGAGGTATATATTGGACCGGGTGCAGCTATCCGGGGCGATTTCGGGAAAATAGTAATAGAAGACGGATGTAATGTACAAGAGAACTGCACCATTCATATGTTTCCCGGTGTAACGGTAGTGCTGAAGCAAAATGCCCATATTGGCCATGGTGCCATTATTCATGGTGCCACCATAGGCCGGAACTGCCTGGTGGGTATGAATGCCGTGATCATGGATGAAGTGGAACTGGGTGATGAATGTATTGTGGGCGCATTAAGTTTTGTAAAAGCTGGAGAAAAAATAGAAGCCCGTTCACTAGTGGCAGGGAATCCGGCAAAAAAAATAAAGGAAGTGAGCGATGAAATGATACGCTGGAAAACAGAGGGGACCGGAATCTATCAGCAACTGGCAAGAGATGCCCATACCATGCTGACCCCTTGCAAACCCGCTCAGCACGAATCAGAACAAATAGCTGAACAACCCCATTATCAAACCTGGAATAAAACAAAAAATGAGTAACCCTAAACTGGAGTTTTTACTTCACCACTATATTCCCCTGCTTAAACAAATCGATAAGGATACGGCTCCCCGGTTTGGCAAAATGAATGTACAGCAAATGATTGAACATATGGCCGACAGTGTTGCCATGGCCAGTGAAAAATTGAAGCTGGAACGGGTGGCCGACGACAGTACCACCGAAAAGATGCGTCAATTTATACTGAGCGAAAAGCCCTTCCGGGAAAATACACCCAATCCCCACATGGCAGCAGATCCGGTACCCTGCAGGCATGCGACCATCGATGAATCCATTCAGGAACTGGATACCGAATTACACGAATTCGTCCGGTATTATGAAGAGCGGCCCGGGATGATTGTCCGGAATCCCTTTTTCGGGGAATTAAATTTTGAAGAATGGACACATCTGCTGCATAAACATGCCTGGCACCATTTAAAACAATTCAGAGTGAGCACTGAGTCCTGATTTATAAAGAAAAAACCACACTGAAAATTGCTGGATAAAGGATTGTTTTCCGGTTATAACAAAAAGGCAAATATGTTTCCTCAATTCAGCTAAAAGTATATTTTTGCAGTCTAAATTTATTAAACCATGTCTGAAATAGCATCTCGTGTTAAAAAAATTATTGTTGACAAATTAGGAGTTGACGAAGCGGAAGTAGTGAATGAAGCCAGTTTCACCAACGATCTGGGTGCCGATTCACTGGATACCGTAGAGTTGATCATGGAATTCGAAAAAGAATTCAATATTTCCATTCCCGACGAGCAGGCTGAGACCATTTCTACTGTAGGTCAGGCTGTTAGCTATTTAGAAGAACACGCTGCTTAATTTACCTACTCCATACCAATATGGAATTAAAACGTGTGGTGGTAACCGGAATGGGGGCATTAACCCCCATCGGGAACACGGTGGATGAATACTGGCAGGGCCTGTGCAAAGGAACTTCCGGAGCCGCCCCGATTACACTTTTTGACGCTTCCAAATTCAAAACCCGTTTTGCCTGCGAAGTGAAGGGATTTAATCCCGAAGATTTTATGGATCGTAAAGAGGCCCGTAAAATTGATCGCTTTACGCAATTAGCTATTGTTTCATCCGATCAGGCAATTGCCGATGCCGGACTGCAGAACGAAGGTCTGAACCGCGACCGGATTGGCGTGATCTGGGCCTCAGGTATAGGAGGTATCGGAACATTCTTCGAAGAAATGCAGGGGTTTTTCAAAGGGGATGGTACACCCCGCTTCAATCCCTTCTTCATACCAAAAATGATTTCGGATATTGCCGCCGGACATATTTCCATGAAGTATGGTTTTCGGGGGCCGAATTATTGTACTGTCAGTGCCTGTGCCTCTTCTTCACATGCACTCATCGATGCCTCTCATTTTATTCGTCTGGGTAAAGCCGATGTAATTGTTTGTGGCGGATCGGAAGCGGCTGTAACGCCACCGGGGGTAGGTGGTTTCAATGCCATGAAAGCCCTGAGTGAAAACAACGAGAACTATTTGTCGGCCTCCCGTCCATTTGATAAAGACCGCGATGGATTTGTATTGGGTGAAGGCGGTGGAGCCCTGGTGCTGGAAGAATACGAGCATGCCGTAAAACGGGGCGCTAAAATTTATGCCGAACTTTCCGGGTCTGCCTGTTCTGCCGATGCCCATCATATTACGGCTCCTCATCCTGAAGGATTGGGAGTGATGCTGGTAATGAACAATGCATTGGACGATGCCGGCATGAAACCAGCGGATATCGATTATATCAACGTGCATGGAACCTCCACGCCACTAGGCGATATTGCAGAAGTAACCGCCATTCAGCGTGTATTTGGCGATCACGCCTACGAACTGAATATAAGCTCTACCAAATCCATGACTGGTCATCTTCTGGGTGCAGCCGGTGCAATAGAAGCCATTGCTTCGGTACTGGCCGTTCATCATGATATGGTTCCACCTACGATTAATCATTTCACCGATGATGAAAATCTGGATTCCCGGTTGAATTTTACCTTTCACACTCCGCAATCGCGAACCGTGCGGGCTGCCCTCAGTAATACCTTTGGTTTTGGGGGTCATAATGCATCGGTGATCTTTCGTAAATTTTCCTGATCCTGTTTTACAGGCCATGGCTTTGTATTAGCTTTACTAAGCTAAAAACAATTCTATGTCTGTACATGTCGATATCCACTGCCACAGCAGCAGTAAGGCTTTTATGTCGGGAATGAGTCATCCGTCAAAAAATTTGTATCGGAGGTTTCCATTTACCATTGAGCATCCCATTTATCGATTGTTACGAAAACCGATTGCAAAATTTTCAAATATCCGGTTGGAGACCCAATCAGCTTTCGACCAGTTATTCGAGGGAGGCGTACG
Organism: uncultured Bifidobacterium sp.; assembly: GCA_964458785.1. GTDB lineage: Bacteria > Bacteroidota > Bacteroidia > Chitinophagales > Chitinophagaceae > OLB11. Next base: position 8,622 of record CAYWKR010000039.1, read on the forward strand.
GGTGGCTTTTGTGTCGGTAACTCCGATGGAGAAAGCCTTCACCATGCTGAATCCGTTGGCTAAGGGAACAAAAAATGAATTGCTGAAAAGCTTTTTAAAAGAGCCTTCAAATTACCGGGATGGCTTTATCGGGTCAAAGGCTATGAATGCACTAACCGGATTCAAAGTATCCGATATCGATAGTATTAAGGGCTCGGTATATCATATTTATCAGGAATTGTTTTTACCTGAAATTGATTTCCTGTTGTCGGAAAAGGATAAGAAAAGTCCGGATGGGCGTTACACCGTTCGCTTTCCTAAAAACTATTCAGAGCTGAAACAATATCTTCTGGATCCTTCGAACCTGAATATTTTACTTACTGTGGAAGGGGCCCATTGTTTTGGTGAAGCTTCAACCTTACCTGTTTTACAAGCCGGTATCACGAATACCCATAGCACCGATACACACAATGTAGCCTATGCGAATCAGATGGCTGCCAATATCCGTGATTTCCGTACCCGCTATCCGGTACCGTTGTTTTCGGTGGGGTTATGTCATCATTTCTGGAATGGGTTGGCAGGCCATGCACGCAGTCTGGCGAGTTTACTGGAAGCAGTATTAAATCAGGATGAAGGCCTGAATGGACCTTTGCTGGATGCCGGGCGCATGGTTATTGATGAATTAAGCCGAAAGGAGTATGATCAGAAAAAAGTGCGTCCGGTATTAATTGATATTAAACATATGAGTCCGCTGTGCCGTAAGGATTATTACGCATACCGTCGGCAGAAGCCGGAACTGCAGAAATTGCCTGTATTCTGTTCTCATACCGGTATTAATATGAGTTTCGAAACCCTGGATGAATGGATACAATATGTAAGAAAAAATCCATCTGAAAAAGCAGGAAAAAAGTACGACGACGGACGGTATTATTTGCACGAACAATCGATTAATCTCTGTCGGGAAGACTTAGTGGAGGTATGGCGGTCGAGAGGTTTAATCGGGATTCAGTTAGACGAAAAACGAATCATGGGACCGCTGGCATTTGAGGAATTAAAGAAGCGAAGTTCTGCCGCAGGAAATAATGAACAACGTTATGTGTATGCAAAGGTAATCTGGGCTAATATTTTTTGTGCTATTGATGAGTTGCAACAAAGCGGACTAAAAATGCCCTGGTCGCCCTGGGAATTATTTTCGATTGGAAGCGATTTTGATGGTCTGATTAATCATCTGGATGCCTTTGGCTCAGCATCGGATATGCATAGTTTGAAAGCAGCTATGACGTATTTCCTTATTGAACCCGAACCTATTACCTTATTCGATCAGGATGCCCGCCGACGTTATACACTGGAAGTGGCTGACCTGGAACGACTAAAAGAAAAACGCTCACCCCAGGAACTGGTTGAGCGTTTATTTGGTACGAATGCTTTGGAATTCCTCGAACGGAATTTTAGTTAGTTATTTGAGGGGTTTCACTTTGAACTCGCAACTGATGGTTCCTTTCATTGGAACATCATGTGTGATCGCTGTATTTGTGGTAAGATTCAGCTTTACTTTAAAGAGCGATGCTTTCAGGTACGGTGTAACATCTACCCCAT
>CAYWKR010000040.1:0-10171 GCA_964458785.1 uncultured Bifidobacterium sp.
TACATTCCGTTTCAATTTTCCGGTCGAATCGTGAATTTTTTCCATGTTCAAAACCGGGTGCCAGATCCCAGGTTCCTTTTTGGGTATAGAACGTGATGGGAGCCTGATGCAAATAGCCATTGATATTCAGAATATGCGAATTGGTATGTTGTCCGCTTCCAACAATATAACTCACTTTTTCTTTACGACTGAAGAGAGTGTCCTGATGATCGGTCCGGAATTCTTCAATAAAAAGTTCATCGTTTTTCCAGAAAGGCCGGTAATATAAATCGTTGATGGTATCGTATATCAGGGCTTTGGAAGGAGAAAAGTCGGCAGCTGATTTCTGACGGTTCGCCAGCCCCCAGCTTTGTCCCATACCGGTTTTGATGAAGGTCTGATAAATGGGTTCGTGGCAACTGCGGCAGGTCTCCATACCCACATAATGGGCTTCCTTATTGTGAATGGCCTTGAATGGAGATACCTGTTCTTCCTTGCAACAGAAAAGAACTGTGCCTAGAAAAAAAAGCAGAATGAGAAAGACGCCAACGGTTTTTTTCATGCCGCGTAAAGATAGGAGGATGTAGCCTGCATGAAAAGAACATTTCGAAACTTGTAATTTGCATTCCGTTAATTTCGAAGCATGAATCGATTGATTGGTCTATTAATACTTTTTTTTACTTGTTGCCGTATCCAGGCACAGCATACCGATATTGAATGGCTTCGAAATATAAACCTCCATCGGAATACGTCGCTGGATCCGTTGATGAAAGGGGTATCGAACACCGAAGCCTGGGTAGGCGTGGGATTGCCTTTAGGTGTTGTGACCTATGGCTTATTGGCCAAGAAGCCAAAAGATATAGAACATGGGTTCAATATGACCCTGTCCTTAGCGTTGGTTTCTGTTCAAACATTTGTATTGAAGCGTGCCATTAACCGGCCCCGACCAGCGGCAGACTATCCGGATATTCAGGCAGTCGAAACGGAACGAAATTATTCCTTTCCTTCGGGGCATACTTCCAATGCTTTTTGTACCGCCACTTCATTGAGTTTGAATTACAGAAAGTGGTATATAGCCTGTCCTGCGTATCTCTGGGCCTGCAGTGTGGGCTATTCGAGAATGCATCTGGGTATGCATTATCCGAGTGATGTGCTGGCCGGTGCACTGCTTGGGATGGGTAGTGCCTGGTTTTCGTATCAGGCCCAACAGTATATCAGGCAAAAATTCGAAAAACGATATCAGCATACATTACCATGAAGACGGTGAAACATATTGTGGTGATTGGTGGGGAAAGTACAGGGAAATCAACGCTATGCAAGGCGCTGGCACGTCATTATCAAACCGTTTGGGTTCCCGAAAGGGCCCGAAGTTACCTTGAAGAACGGGGTGGCGTGTATCAGGCAGAAGATTTACCCCGGATGCTGGAGCAGCAACTCAAACAAACGGCAGCTATGGCCAGGCATGCCCGTCGTTGGCTTTTTTGTGATACCGATGCCGAAGTATACCGGGTATGGAGTGAACACAAATACGGATTTTGCGACCGCAGTATTCTCGATGCAGTGGTGCATGAACGTCCCGATGGGTATTTGCTATGCAGTCCCGATTTGCCCTGGGAGCCCGATCCCTTACGCGAGCATCCGGAACCGCAGTGGAGAGAATATTTCTTTCGGTATTATCTGCAGATTCTGGCAGAAAAAGAAATCCCCTTTGCAATAATAAAAGGTCAACAACAAGAGCGACTGTTACAGTCTATCCAATGGCTCGACACTTTAAATGGCTGATTGCATAGCTTGCTGTATCGTGGATTCATACAGGCTATTCCATTCATTCATTCGCCCCCAATCTTCATGATCTACCAGAATAGAATTTTCATGAACCGTACCCAGCCATTCCATCGGATGATTACCAATGAATGATTCAAAGGTTTGCTTATGTTCTGGCTTCACACTCACCACAAAACGCCCCTGTGCTTCTCCGAAAAGAAAAGCATCTGTGCGGATAGATGAATGGGTTTGAATACTGAATCCGAGTGAACGTTGTCGGGCCGATTCAACCAAAGCAGTAAATAAGCCACCTTCTGCCACATCATGCACCGATTGTACACATTGACCTGAAATCAGTTTCAGAATGGTTTGAATGCAGGCTACTTCTTCATCCAGGTTGAAGTAAGGAGCGGGCGATAATTCCACACCGGCCAGCTTATGAATATATTCACTGCTACCCAGGTCGCTGACACTTTTTCCAACCAGATAAATCAAATCGCCTGCTTGTTTAAAATCCATGGTCATACACTGGCTCACATCATCGAGGATGCCTACCATTCCAATGGTTGGAGTTGGATACACCGGGCCGTCGGGTGATTGATTATAGAAACTCACATTACCACCTGTTACCGGAGTATCGAGTTTTAAACAGGCAGCACTCATTCCTTTCAGGGCATATACAAACTGATAATATACTTCCGGGTTGTAGGGGTTCCCGAAATTTAAACAATTCGTGATAGCCGCCGGAGTAGCGCCACTACAAACAATATTGCGGGCTGCTTCGCAAACAGCTATCATACCGCCGGTATACGGATCGGCATGAACATAGCGACTGTTGCAATCTACGGTACTGGCAATCCCTTTTTTAGTTTCCTTTACCCAAACCACTGCGGCATCGCAGGGGGCATTGGTATTAATACTGCCAGTTCCTACCATACTGTCGTATTGCTGGTATACCCAACGTTTGGATGCAATATTCGGAAGGCTGATGATTTTTTTTGCGGTGTCCTTGAGTGAAGCGGGTACCGGAATCTGTTCCGGGTTAAAAGCATTCCGAAGAGTAAAATAGGCAGGTTCATGGTACTCGCGGGTATATACCGGTGCGCCTCCACCTAATACCAAACTTTCAGCGGGTACTTCGGCTACCAGTTCATCATGCATATAAAAACGAAGGAAGGGTCCTTCACACACTTCGCCAATCTGAACACAATGGATATCCCATTTTTCAAAAAGGCGAATGACCTCTTCCTCATGTCCTTTACGAACCACCACGAGCATTCGTTCCTGACTTTCACTTAATAACATTTCCCAGGCCTTCATGTTCTTTTGTCGGGTGGGCACCTTGTCGAGAAAAATATTCATGCCATGCTTACCTTTCGCACTCATCTCCGAAGTACTACAGGTAATTCCGGCAGCCCCCATATCCTGCATACCAATAACGGCATCTGTTTCTACCAGTTCCATACAGGCTTCCAGTAATTTCTTTTCCTGAAACGGGTCGCCGACCTGCACAGCCGGAAGATCTTTGGCACTCTCTTCGGTGATATCGGCACTGGCGAAACTGGCACCACCGATGCCATCTTTTCCGGTATCGCTACCTACTATAAATACCGGGTTACCAGCGCCATAGGAAGTGGCCGAAATGGTTTTTCCTGTTTTCATCACACCCACACTCATGGCATTCACCAGGGGATTGGTTTGATAACAATCTTCGAAATAGATTTCCCCTCCAATTGTAGGCACACCAAAACAATTTCCGTAATGACTGATTCCCTTAACAACGCCTTTCAGCAGATGTTTCGTTTTCGGGTCGTTCAGATTGCCAAAACGAAGCGAATTCAACGTAGCCACAGGACGTGCACCCATGGTAAAAATATCACGGTGTATTCCGCCTACTCCCGTAGCTGCTCCCTGAAAAGGTTCAATAGCCGAAGGGTGATTATGCGATTCAATCTTAAAACTGCAAGCCCATCCGTCACCAATGTCTATCAGTCCGGCATTTTCTTCTCCGGCCTTGGCCAATACCCTCGATCCATCTTTGGGCAATGTTTTCAGCCATTGAATAGAGTTCTTATAGCTGCAGTGTTCACTCCACATGACACTGTACATGGCAGTTTCGGTAAAATTGGGGGTTCGGCCCAGAACACCTTTGATGGCTTCAAATTCAGATTCGGTTAAACCCAGCTGAAGGGCTTGTTCCAACGTAGCTTCTTGCATGTGCGTTTCAACAGTTAAATGCGCTGCGAAAATAAGCCGCTACCTGCTTTTAATTCTGAATTGTAGTTTATATTTTTAGCGTATTAAAACTGCAACAAATGAAAACTGTACTGAAAGGTATACTCTACCTCATTTTATTATTGATTGTGTTAGTGATAGGTTTCGTTACCTGGCTCAACTTTTCCGATCTGCCTTCGTACCCGGTTGCCATGACCGAAGAATTGAAAAATCTGAAGGTAGAAGTCGATAGTACCAGTGTGGCAAGGGGCGAACGGCTGGCTTCCATGCTTTGTGTAAAATGCCATATGGGTGAGGGCAATAAAATGGTTGGAAAGGAACTGGCCGATTTACCCAAGGAATTCGGAAAAATTCATGCATACAATATTACACAGGATAAGGAGCTGGGTATTGGCACATGGACAGACGGTGAGATTGCCTATTTTCTGAAAACCGGAATTCGCCGCGATGGAACCTATGCTCCGCCGTACATGCCCAAGTTTCCGTTAATGGCCGATGTGGATCTGCATGCTATTATTGCCTGGCTTCATTCCGATCGCCCCAATGTTCAGGCCGCTGCAGTAAAACAGGAAAAGAATGATCCCAACCTGTTAATCCGTTTTCTGTGCCGCGTGGCCATGAAGCCCTTGCCGTTACAAGCTTCTCCTATTCCGGCACCCGATTCAAATAATCAGGTGGCACTGGGTCGATATCTCACTACAGGTGCCTTGGGTTGTTTTCAATGCCATTCAGAAAATTTCAAAACCAATAATGAAATTGAACCTGAAAAATCGGTTGGTTTTTTTGGGGGCGGAAATCCCATGCTTGATATGGAAGGAAATGTGGTGAACAGTATGAATATTACACCCGATCCGGAAAGTGGTATCGGAAAGTACAGTGAATATGAGTTTATGACCTTGTTACATACCGGGCGCCGGCCCGATGGCAAGATGGTACGCTACCCGATGGAGCCTTATCCTATGCTGAACGAAAAGGAATTAAAAGCCATATATGCGTATCTGAAAACAGTACCGCCCCTGCATAACCAGAATTAATCGGCTACACCTATCGAAATCAGGGTATTACGGCGATGACGACGTGCGGTATAAATGAGGTTATTCTGATCGCCATCTACAAATCGACGTATAAAGAAGTTCGTTTCAAAATCACTGATCTCGCCCAGAATCTGACGTTGTATAACACCTTCCCGGTTCATGCTTACGCAACATAAATAGCCTCCTTTGCCCTGCTGATGAGTTTTAGGGGCTTCATCTTTTTCCAGTTCCAGGTTCTTTTTATTATCGGTAAAAAATACATACAGTACCCCGTTTTTCATCAGGGAATTGAATGAAAGTTCAGCCCCTGTATAATCGTTGCTGTGCTGACTTTTAGGAATTTTTCTTGCCAGACTTTTCCCATTGGGTGTAGCCTGAATAACATAAATATCATCGGCATAGGTATCATAGGTGGTTTGAACCGTACTGATCCCATTGCTTGTACGGTACACCCTGTTCTCTACGACCCGGTATTGTTCTGCCAGCAAGGTCAGCGTTCCATCATCGCTCACATAGATGTTCCTTATGAGTAAATTATCGACACCCAAATCGTTTTCACTGTCTTTATCTTCTTTGCGTTCCAGTTGGCGCATTTCTCTTTTGCTGGCAAACGATTTAATCAGTTCCGAAGGGATTTCAAACAGCCCCCCGTTTTTTAAACTGCTTTGTTTTTCTTTTTCATTCAATTGTAAAACAAAAGCCCCATCGGTGGGTTTATTCAGGGCCTTGGCATAAAATCCTCCCAGCAGAATTTCACCTTTTTCGGTTTCAAAAAGATAAGCCGATTTAGGTACCACACGGTCGAGTTTTATTTCCAGTATAGTGGGGGTTTCTTTTCCCTTTTCGTAAATCAGTAATTCGAGATGGTAGTTGGGAACGAAGCGGCTGCGATTCTCTCTCGACGTTTCACCATCATATACTTTACAAAGCAGATACACTTTCTCCTGATCACTCACAATAAACGAAAGGTTGTCCATCCGAGCCTCAGAAAAAGGCATACGCATTTCGCCGCCCCAGCGTTTCTCCATATTCTGATTAAAGACCTGCATCCCCATCACATCATGATTCTCTACATCTTTTTTTCGTTCAGGTTTCAAACGGTATGTGAAGACAACCGCTTTCTGATTTCTCGAGAAATCGAGTTTATAGGATCCGAAACTGATTTTATTCTCGTCCTCAAATCCGGCATTTCCCATGGAAAAGATACCATTATAGGCCACCTGTTCTGAACTCCGGAATAATTCTTCGCTTTTCGGTGCAAAATCGAGATCATTTAAATTGAAACGTAAACAGGAAACTCCTTCCTGTTTTTGTTCACGATATACCTGCCGCATGAATAAATAAATATGGCCACCGATTTTTACCATGCGCGGACTGCTGCAACGGTCTCCGATCCGATCTTCAGTTTCTACTGTTTTCTCGTTCTTCATCTTCAGGTCGTTCGAGAATAACTGAAACTGAAATGATTCCAGGCCATGATTATTTACCTGTAAAATTCCTTCATCACCTAAAGGAATAGGAGCGCCGATTTCGTGTCGCGATTTCGAGTCGAAAGATTCCGATTGTTTCATCTCCACTTTGTGTTGTGAAAAGGCAGGAAGGGATATGGCACTGCATAGCCATAAGAAAAGGTTTCGGTAATTCATAAAGAGGGATTAAACGGTGGGTAAAAAATGTATTTCGAGCCGGGGGTTTGAAATCGTTCGCAGGCAATGTAGTATCTTTTTCTTAAAGTCGGGTTCGGTTGACAGGCTTTGTGCGAAATGTAAAATACAGCAAAGTACAGGTGAATCTGGCAGCCAACTTAAATCATGCAGCAATTCATCCAGACTGTCGAGGTTGTGGGCAAAATAGTCCGGAAATTGAAACAAGCTGTTCAGTTCCCGGTACCAGTCTTCGGCATGGGGTAACATACGGGCATCGATAATGATTACCCTGCTTTGGATGGCCGGTGAAAAGAATGAAAAGGAAGAAGTGTTGTGCATGCGGATCAGTAATGCATTTCTACAAAGGTTTTATAATGATCGGGTGTATACCAGGCCCGTTGTTCTTCATCGGTCGTAACTATTCTTTTAGGACCCCGTCCCCGGTTGCGTCGGTGCGGATAAATATCCCATTCGCGATAATGGCGTATGCTGCCCTGTGCATCGTGTTCCGGAAGTTTTGATTCCAGGTTCCGGAATTCCCTTCCACCGGTATAGTTGTCAGGTGCACGATGATGGGTACGTATATACTTCCAGGTAGCGTATGCCGCTTCAGGTATTTCGTTCGAAGCTGACCGGGATGCAGACACCGGTTCAGGTTGATTTGGGTGGTGGGAACGCTGCCAGAATAAAACAAGCGTAATCAGCAGGAGTATTCCTAACAAGATAAAACCCGGAGCCGAACGTTGTTTCAATTTCATGACGGAAGACTTACACGGTCATAATCACTGAGTTTGTCCAGTTCTAGTAAGGTACTTTGGCCATCGTCACTTTGCCGGAACATTTGTTTGAATTTGGCTCCATGGATAATTTCACCGGCTACATACGAGGTGCGGTGTTTTACAGTATTGGCAAAATGTTCATCGAAGGCTTTTACAAAAATCAGAATCTCTACTTCCCGTTCTTCAAATTCAGATTCAAGCATGCCATAAAACGGACTTTCTTCATTGATGGCATGAACTACAGTCCAGTTCAATGCAAGGAAGGCAATACGGGGTACTTCAACAGGCAGCGATAAAAACTTATTGACCATTTTGCCATGCTCGGGAATACGCAACGAAACATTCACAAGCACTTCGGCTTCGGTGAGGTTATTGTTTTTATATGGAGCCATTCGAAACATCAGTGCTTTCCCTTCTTTGTACGGACTAATCAAAGCGTTTGCACTGAATTTGAGATAGGCTTTGGGTTTCGAAAAACGACCATATACCAAACCGGTTAAGACTGCAAAACTCATCCAGCCGAATACCGCTTCAAAGGTGGCCACACTGTTCGATAACAAGGTATCCGGATGCAATTTTCCATAACCTACAGTGGTTAATGTTTGTGCACTGAAGAAGAAAGCTTCGTAAAATTTGCGTAACTCATTCCACTGACTATCCACACCTATTTGTTCGGTACCAATGATATAATACAGCGAAGCAAAAAAAAGATTGACTACCAACAGAAAAGTACCCACTAAAAAAATGAAGTGACTGCTTCGCATATTGATCAGGCTCAGAAAAAAACTAACCCGTTCTGACCAGGGAAGACCTCTGCGGCGAACATTACTTTGTCCGTCCTTTTCCAGTATTCTTCCCGAAGAATTGCCGGTGCTGTTATCAAATCCGGTATCCTGAATGGAACGGCTCCGGAGCAGGCTATCGAGATTTATTCCCATACTATTTTATTCAGAAGCACAAATATAAACTGAAGGATCATCAGGCCGTCGACAAACAAAAGATAGTATTCGTGACTGGCAGCCTGTTTGAATACATGACGGCAAACCCATACCGTACAAATCAGACTCAGTAAAAAAGCCATTCCTGTTTCAATTTTGTAAAAGAGTATGGCAGAATCGGTTAAAAGAGCCAATAAACATATACCCTGAATCAGTCGGATCCAATGAACTCTTTTTTCATCAGCAACTTCATCGCGTACATAGAATACCATACAGAGTATCGAGAGAAAAGTAAAACGTTGAAGCAGATACAGAAAAAAGAAGATAGGATGGTTCATGTCTTCCAATCCCCAGAAAAAAGTAACCTGAACCCAGATCAGAATCAAAAGCGGTAGTTTGATCTTACGAAGAATAATAAAGCGGGGTATAAAAACAGGTATCATATACAATATAGCCATGGTAGCCGTTGCCAATACGGATAGAATGGAAACCGAATGCTGCAGCATGAAACAGATGCCGGCTCCAAGACTTCCGACCAGAGTGAGTGCCGCATGGAAGCGAAAGGCCTCAGTTTTCAGGTAATAGATATTATAAGCCAGCAGGGTGGAAAAGAAAACTAAACCATATACCGTCCAGGATGCGTTTGGCAGGGCGAGTACCTGTCGGGTTTCAGCATATAGGGCAGTAGCGCAGAGTGAAATAAAGAAATGTCCCCTGAGCATCCATTGAAACACGGGATGTCGGAGCGAATGTATCATTTCAATACGAATACCTCATTTCCTGAACTACTGATACTTCCTGTATTCACCTGGTATTGAAACGACTGTATCGTATTCCAGCAATTCATCTTAGCCTTTTCAAAAAATGGCCATGAACTGCAATGGGTTTGGGTTACATTATTCCGTTCTATCTGATAGAGGCGGATGGTTTTTCCGTCGGAGGGAATAAAGAGTTCCAGATCATAGTGGATGGCATACATCGAATCAGCCTGGAGGTCCAGAGAATACAGATGCATGGTATCGCCGCTATACTGTCGCTGATTCACATACCCGGTATACAGCAGATCGGTGTAATTGCTGCCCTGACGATAGGTTCTTAGTATCACCGGAGTAGCTTCCGGTTCACTGTAATGAATCAGATGTACGTTCAGGTCGCCGGCACTTGGACAAACAGAGGTGGTGCAACGACGGCAGGCACTTTGGGTACATAAAATAACAAGGATGAAGATGGATGCAATTCTCATGATGCAATAACGAATTCTGTGCTAAGATATTTCAAAAACACTTGTCAACCGGGGAAGAATCACTTCATCGTCTATGCACCTTCTACCATTCGCTTCAGTTCTGTACAGGCTCTCTCACACAATTTGCTTATATGGTGAACCAGTCGGTTCATATCCTGAATATCTCCTTCCCGTGCAGCCAGTTGTTCTAACTCGAAGGCATGCGATTGTTCTTCCTGTAGGCCCATATATTTCAACTGACTTTTTAATGAATGAGCGGCATTACGTACCACCGGAAAATCGCGTTGAGCTGCACCACTTTCCAGTTGGTTCACCAGCCGGGGGGTATTTTCAAGAAAAATCTGAATGTATTTTTTTTGCTTTTGTACATCACTGCCTGCAAACGACTGCAGAAAACGGAGATTCACAAGAGGAGATTCGGGAAGTGGATTCAAATCGGATTGTGGAGTATGATCTTCTTCCACTAATACCGGTTCCTGCCGGCCGGCAATTTCTTTCCGGTTCAGATGATGAAGAATTTTTCCAATGAGCTCTGATTTTCGGAAGGGTTTGG
>CAYWKR010000041.1:0-10107 GCA_964458785.1 uncultured Bifidobacterium sp.
CACCTATCCTTTGGGTTATTTCAGGGAAGATTATGAGTATATCCCAACCTCATCGGGTACTCCCGATTATTTAGATGAACATAATGGCCGTTTTTGTATCACACCCGAATATCCTTCCGGCACCTATGCATATTTTGCTACCGTAGATTCGAACTGGAACTCGGCTTATCCCTATGTAGTTGGTCCCACTTTTTATGGTGTGAAAAATACCCAGAAGGTGACCAGTATCGGCGAGCCTGTGACTACCTATAATCCAACCGGAATAGCTGAAGTGGTTTCCGGAGTTCCTGATGTGAAGGTATGGCCGAATCCGGCAGATGAGTTCCTGATGATACAGGTAGGAAAAAATCCCGGTGAAGAAGTTCTGGTAATTTTATACAATAATGAAGGGCGCATGATGAATAAACAGCGCATTTATTCCGGAAGTACGATGGCTGTATTTGATACAAGGCGTTTGTATAATGGAATCTACTTTGTTCAGGTGAGCGGGGTTTCTGGAACATCGAGACAAAAAGTAGTGGTGGAACATCCGTGATCTTAAAGGGATTTACCATTAAATGCTCTAGCGAGTTTTCCTACTGGGATATCTTTGCCCTTTTTTACTACTTAAAGTGAATGGTAGTATTCTTTGATTTTAGTCGCTATAAGTTTCCTCCTTAAAGTCAAGAAATCGTAGTAGTCGTCAATGTTCATGTGCTGAATTTCCTCCGGTACACAATTCATTCTCAGATTGTCAATTAGTTGTTCCTTGTTTGAAATTCCACTAACTTGTTGATTCCCATTTAGCATTTGAGATTTTAAGATTTCGAAATAGTCTTTTGGTGGTTTGTTGCCAACCTTAATGTTTATCTCAGATTGCATATAAACGTAGTTGGCAATTTGATTGTATTTGCTTCTGTCCAGTCCGTTCTTTTTTAAATAGTCTTTTGGGAACAAGTGATGAATATCACCGCGGAGTGAAATTAAATCGCTTACTAAAACATCCTTTGATAAAAATCCTTTGTCGTTGGCTTTTACCTGCGAAGCCAGGAAAACGTGGAAGTAAGGACTACTTGCGACTGAAGTGTCTAAACTCTGTGGCAATGAAGCATTCCAGAAAGCGTCTGATAATTCTCCTTCTTCTTTTTCTTTAAGATATACGTCAAACGGTTTTGTTGAAATTTGCTTTATGTCAAAGTCAAATACACTTTCGGGGGAACCTGAATAACGGCCGGTCAGAATGGAATATACTAGCCAACGCCTTACATGGCTTTCAATTGCAACTGAATTAACACCTAACTCCTTTAGTTTGAGATAAACTATGTATGCGAAATTGATTGCATTTTGTGAACGGATAAGTTTTGGTGAAATAAACCCTGCGGATTTAATAATCATCAGGAATCGTTTGAAATTTGTCTCGTTTATGAAATTATATACGCCTGTTTTCAGGGTTGTAAACGATTGTTCAACAATTGAATCTTCATAAGTCCGCGTTTCAAAGTTTCTACCTGATAAAAGGCTTACCAAGTCTGAAAGACGTCCTCTGTTAAACTGCGAAGTAAATGCGACTCGAATTAAATCATTGTAGTCAGGGTCAAATAAATCCTCATTTTCGGTTTTGAGCCATTGCAATTTTTGGAAGTAGTCAGTATTTGTAAATTCCTTGTCGTTGTCCACGATGTGTTTGTAAAACTCAGGAGAGATACACAAATGACAGAAGTAGTCAATGGCTTTACGCAATTCGTTCCCGTTGTATTCTGTATTGGATGCAATTTTACTCATGGCAAAGTCTGCCTGACTAAGCACAACGCCTTTAGAATTTATACGAATGAATATTTCAGTTACAGTTTCAATATCTAAATCAGCAGCTAACTCAATAATCCCAATTTGCTTTTTGGGGATATTCATTAGGTTTGAAAAAGCGTTACGGACTTGCTTTTTGTCTACTTCGGGATTAAGCTCAAAATAATGATCAGCAATTTCAAAAAGATCTCCGTTAATGGCTTGAGAAATGTCTGGAAGCCATGTTTTATCTTTTAAAATGGCGGGGTTTTGTACCTCAAACTTTTCGTCAATTGGATGGAAGGCAATTTTAATTTTTACTCTCTCGTAAGTTTTGTTGATTACATATTGTCCAAGAATGGCAGCTGTTAATGCAGTTATACGTTGTTGCCCGTCAATAAGAATTTTTTTTCCTTCACTGAGGCTCCCGTCTTTCAATCGCACGTTTGGATTTCGCCAGGCAATCACATAACCGATGGGATAACCCTGGTACAAACTATCCATTAAGTCGCGAACTTTTGAACTGTCCCAAACAAATGGCCGTTGAATTTCAGGAATCGCAATTTCTCCTGAATTCACCCAGGCTAAAAGTGTTTCAATTAACTGTTGGTTTACTGCGTATTTCTGCATTTGTTATTTTCTTTTTATTTGAAAAGGAAAAGGTTGAGGTGGTTTTAAATTAAGGCATTGTTTACCGATAGAGCCACAGCAAGGCGAGGGCAGAGGCACTCATAATAACCAGCGTGAGTATGCCCATGAAATTTTGCAATCGGGTATTTACAAATCGTCCCATGATGCGTTTGTTGTTACAAATATGCAGAATAATAGCAATGAGTACCGGGGCGGTTATACCGTACAGAATGGCCGAATAGACAAGAGCTTTTACCGGATTAATACCCATATAGTTTAACGACAGTCCGAGAATGAGCGAAATGGAAATGATGATATAAAAGGGACGGGCTTCATGAAACTTATTATCCAGTCCTTCTTTCCACCCAAATGTTTCACAAAATACATACGACAAAGATCCACTCAGAACTGGAATGGCTAATAGGCCGGTTCCGATAATACCAACAGCAAAAAGCAGGTATGCCGAATGGCCTGCAAATGGTTCAAGGGCTTTGGCCGCTTCATCTACGCGTTCTATTTCTGTAATACCCTGTTGATGTAATACCGACCCGGTGGTTAGCATGATAAACCATGCCACCACGCCCGAGAAGAACATCCCAAAGTCAACATCCTTTTTCATATCATGAATAATCCGTTTATTCACTACAATATGTTTTTTCCGGTGTTGCAATTCTTCAGCTTCCATTGTGGCCTGCCAAAAGAAGAGATAGGGTGAAATAGTGGTTCCGAAAATGCCTACGAGGATAGCGATGTATTCTTTATTCCATTCTATTTCAGGTACGAAGGTCGACCAGGTGATTTGTTTCCAATCCTGATGATACAGAAAAGGAACAATGATATACAGTAGCAATACCAGACATAAATATTTCAGTACGGAGGCAATTTTACGGTAGGGCAGGTATATGATAGCAATGAGTAATAAAATGGTAAACACCACGCTGAACCAAGTGGCATCGATTTGAGGAATGATGAGATTTCCAACGGCCCCCATTCCGGCAATATCGGCACCGATATTCAATACTATCGCCGGAAAACTGAACAACAGCATCAGGTATAAAACAGGTTTGGAATAATAGCGTTTCAGGGTGCCGGTTAAACCGGTTTCGGTAACCAATCCGATGCGGGCACACATTTCCTGGATGAAAGTCATGAGTGGAAAAGAGATAAACAGCGACCAAAGGGTGGCGTATCCAAACATGGCCCCTGCCTGTGAATAGGTGGCAATTCCACTGGGGTCGTCATCGCTGGAGCCGGTAATTAAACCTGGGCCCAGTTTTTTCCATACCCTGTTCATCCACTTCTTCATTCTGCAAACCAGCGGTTTTAGTCTTTATAGGTCTTAGGTACAGCCGGGTCGGTAATCAGAATGTAATCTCCGTTCGCACTGTAATCCGGCCAGTGTATATCCGGAAATTTTTCATCGGAAGCTGAGGAGAGAATAAGATATCGTGTACCGGGCCGGTATTGTTCAAGCTGACTCACCACGGCAAAGCCTTCATCACTATGAAACTTTCCATTCACCTGCATCACAAGTGCCTTTCTATGTGAACGCAGATATTGATGGATGGACCATGCCATAGTAGCATCCCAAAGCGATTGTGCAGTAACCAGATGGAAAGCCGGCATATTCATTACAGGCACTTTATTCGCAGTATCCTTACTGCTGCTATGTCCTCCCATCATGCCGGTAAGTTTTTCATAATAGGCGCCGGTAGCAGTATCGTAGGGCAGGGGGGCTATCCATTGCAAGGCATCGGGGCTTAAATCAAGCAAAGCTTCCTGTCCTTTTCGTCCGGCCAGATTGGTATACCGTGTTGGTGCATTTGCACACACTACATTGAGATGATGTTCACGGGCCCATTCCACCATGGGACGGTAATCGCGGTAATTGCTCCAGACCCGGGCATCTTTTGTAAAATTCTTTTCCCGTATCATTCCATCGAGGTATTCGTCCATTACAGTTTGTACATCGCGGTCGAACATTTCCAGTGAAAGTGCAACGCGTTCGCCATACCGTTGAAACAGCAAACTGAAGATTTGCTTCTCCATGTAGTGAGTCACACTATCATTATGTTCTTCCCCAAAGAAAAGCACTTCGGCATCCTTCATGTCTTCAATCAGGGTGTCTACCGGTACAACCTGTTGTCGTTGCACCGAATAGAGTTTGTAGTTTTTTTCACTCAATACATCCTGTGCCTTGAATGTCAGTGTTTGCAGGCAAAAGAAAAGTAAAAGGCTGTAGCGCATACCATCATAATTTATAGTAAATGTAAGTCATGAAATGTCAATCTTCTCCGGTCGGCCTCAAGCCATTGATGAGCAGTTGATCCGGGAACAAACTGGTATTAATAGCTGTTCTGATGTACACTTTTTACGGCACGTCCGCTGGGGTCGTTGGTATTTCGGAATGAAGCATCCCAGGCGAGAGCTTCAGGGGTACTGCAGGCAACCGATGGTACTGATGGAACACAAAGGGCGGCTGCATTGGAGGGAAACAATTCACTGAAGATGGTTCGATACCGATACTCTTCCTTGGTTTGTGGTGGCTGAATAGGAAATACCTGTGAAGCTGTTTTCAACTGTTCATCACTCACTGTTTTTTCAGCTTCTGCTTTCAGACTGTCGATCCAGTTATAGCCTACGCCGTCACTGAATTGTTCTTTCTGCCTCCATACAATGCTTTGTGGTAAATAATCTTCAAAGGCTTTTCGTAAAATCCATTTTTCCATTTTCCCATCCCTGGCCATTTTATCGGCCGGCTGGAGGCGCATGGCCACATCCATAAATTCTTTATCCAGAAAGGGCACCCGTCCTTCGATACCCCAGGCTGCCAGCGATTTGTTGGCACGAAGGCAATCGTATAAATGGAGTTTGCTGAGTTTTCTCACTGTTTCTTCATGAAAGGCTTTGGCATCCGGTGCTTTATGAAAGTACAGGTATCCTCCAAAAATTTCGTCGGCTCCTTCCCCGGAGAGTACCATTTTAATTCCCATCGATTTAATTACCCGGGCCAGCAGATACATGGGGGTGGAAGCACGTACGGTAGTGACGTCATAGGTTTCGAGATGATAAATCACATCACGAATGGCATCAAGTCCTTCCTGAACCGTGAAATGAATTTCATGATGTACCGATCCGATATGTACTGCTACTTTTTTTGCTGCGGCTAAATCAGGTGATCCTTTCAATCCTACGGCAAACGAATGCAATTGGGGATACCAGGCCTGCTGCATGTCGTTACTCTCGATACGGCGTGCTGCAAATTTTTTAGTCACTGCCGAGATAATCGAGGAATCCAGTCCGCCGGAAAGTAAAACACCATATGGCACATCCGACATCAGTTGGCGGTGAACGGCCTGTTCAAGTGCATTCCGGAGGGTTGCAATATCGGAGGTATTATCTTTTACCTGATCATAATCCATCCAGTCGCGCTGATACCATCGTTGCAAATGCTGTCCATCCCGGCTATACAAATAATGTCCGGGCAGAAACTCCTGAATCCGGTTGCACACACCTTCAAGGGCTTTCAGTTCGGAAGCGATATAAAAACGATCTTCTTTATCCCAACCCATGTATAAAGGAATAATGCCCATATGATCGCGGGCAATCAGATACACATCATTTTGCTGATCGTACAGGGCGAAAGCAAAAATCCCATTCAGGTCTTCAATGAAATCAATACCTTTTTTCTGATACAGGGCAAGAATTACTTCACAATCACTTTGGGTCAGAAACGGGTAATCGGGTACCTCGTTCTTTTTCAGTTCCTGATGGTTATAAATTTCACCATTCACGGCGAGAATCAATGTCTGATCGCTGTTATAGAGCGGTTGCCCTCCTGATTGCGGATCTACGATCGCCAATCGTTCATGGGCAAAAATAACCTGATCACTGCTATAGATACCTGACCAGTCCGGTCCACGATGACGAATTTTCTTCGACATCTCCAGTATATTATTCCGTAAGGAGTTGCTTCCTCCCTTCGAATTAAATAATCCAATAATGCCACACATAGTTACGCTATTAGTTCAATTTTAATAATCTGATCGCCTGCCTGAATTTGATCCAGCACGTTTAACCCGTCGGTGATTCGTCCGAAGCAGGTATGTACTCCATCGAGGTGAGAGGTATTGTTGCGGTTATGGCAAATGAAAAATTGTGAACCTCCGGTATTTTTTCCCCGGTGTGCCATGGATAAAACACCACGGTCATGTACCTGCATCGGGGCTTCGGTTTCGCAGGGAATGGTATAACCCGGACCGCCTGCACCGGTACCATCCGGACATCCGCCCTGAATCACAAATCCTGGAATAACGCGATGAAACGTCAAGCCATCATAAAATTGAACACCAATTAACTTTTTAAAATTTCCGGCTGTTATTGGAGTGGCATCATCGTATAATTCGAAGGCCATATCGCCACGGGAGGTATGAATGATTCCTTTGCTATTCATTGGAGTATTTTTTGCGAATGTATTTCAATATTATTTGGAGGAAAAAGAATGTTGAATCGACTCTGAATTCCTTTGAATCCTGTACGGATCAACAAGAAAGAAAACGAATTTATTTCAGAGCAAAAAGAACCGGTAATTTGAATTTACAATTAACTGCTTTCCCGTTTTGACGGGCTGCTTGCCATGCGGGCATATTTTGTAATACCCGAACTACTTCTTCATCACATCCCATACCGATTCCTTTTATAATATGGATATCGTACACCTGTCCGGTTTTGGACACAATAAATTCGGCGATTACACGGCCCTCGGTCTTTTTCTTTCTGGCTTCCTTCGGATAATGGATCTCCTTGGCTAAATAACGCAGTAAGTCATCCTCGCTATTCCCAAATTGAGCCATCTGCTCAACGAATTCAAACACTTCTTCTTTTGGCGATTTAGTGTTTCCTTGCGGTGGAGGTGCCGGCATACTATCGTTTTGTTGAGCATACATACATACGTACGAAAGCAGCAAAAAAATACTTAGGCACAGGAATTTCTTCATCATTACACATCCAGTTTGGCATACTTGGCATGCTTTTCAATAAACTCTCTTCTTGGAGGAACTTCTTCACCCATGAGCATTGAAAAAATACGATCGGCTTCGGCAGCACTTTCAATGGTTACCTGTTTTAGCGTACGGGTTTCCGGATTCATAGTGGTTTCCCACAATTGTTCCGCGTTCATTTCTCCCAATCCTTTGTAGCGCTGGGTATGTACACTCTCTTCCTTACCATCGGCTATTTGTTCAATGATGCGCTTACGTTCGGCTTCGTCAAAAGCATAAATCTGTTCTTTCCCTTTTTTCAGGAGGTATAAAGGAGGTAAGGCAATATATACGTAACCCTGTTCAATCAGTTCCTTCATATAACGATACAGGAAGGTCAGAATCAGGGTAGAGATATGGGATCCATCCACATCCGCATCGGTCATGATGATGAGTTTGTGATAGCGGAGTTTAGTGGTGTTTAATGCCTTGGCATCTTCCGGGGTACCAATCGTAACACCCAGACCGGTAAACATATTCCGGATTTCTTCATTCTCGAATACCTTATGGGGCATGGCCTTTTCCACATTCAGAATTTTACCCCGGAGTGGAAGGATGGCCTGAAACTGCCGGTTTCGTCCTTGCTTGGCTGTACCCCCGGCCGAGTCTCCTTCGACCAGATACAATTCACATTTTGTCGGATCATTATCACTGCAATCGGCCAGTTTGCCAGGTAAGCCACTTCCGGTAAGTACATTTTTACGTTGTACCAACTCACGGGCTTTTCTGGCAGCATGCCTTGCCTGAGCGGCGATAATCACTTTATCGATAATGATGCGGGCTTCCTTAGGATGTTCTTCAAGGTAGGCATCCAGAACCTTCGAAACAGCAGAATCTACAATTCCTGACACTTCACTGTTTCCGAGTTTTGTTTTGGTTTGACCTTCAAACTGGGGTTCGGGTACTTTTACCGAAACAATGGCACTTAATCCTTCACGGAAATCATCTCCGGTGATATCGACCTTGGCCCGCTCAAACAATTTATTCTTATCTCCATACGATTTGAACACCCGCGTTAAAGCCCTGCGAAAACCGGCAACATGGGTACCCCCTTCAATGGTATTAATGTTGTTTACATACGAAAAGATATTTTCTCCGTACGATTGATTGTAGAGCATCGATAATTCAACCGAAACATTGCTTTCCTTGTCCACATCCTCCACATAAATAGGTTCAGCCAGCAATCCTTCGCGTTTCGCATTTTTATCGAGCAAAACAATAAATTCACTGATTCCCCCTTCGCTGTAAAAAACATCCTGTACAAACTGTCCGTCTTCTTCTTTCTCCCGTTCGTCGATCAGATGGATGCGGATACCACGGTTCAGGAAGGAGAGTTCACGCAGACGCGCAGCCAGAATTTCGTAGTTGTATACACTGACGGTAAAAATACTGTCGTCGGGCAGAAAAGTAACGCGGGTACCGGTTTTGTCACTGACACCGATTTCACGTACCGGATATTTGGGTATACCACAACTGTATTCCTGTTCGAAAATTTTACCATCTCGCTGCACCGTTACATGAAGATGTTTACTCAGGGCATTCACACAACTAACACCGACACCATGTAATCCACCGGAGACCTTGTACGACCCCTTATCGAATTTTCCTCCGGCATGAAGCACAGTCATTACCACTTCCAGGGCGCTTCGTTTTTCTTTACTGTGCATGGCGGTAGGAATACCTCGTCCGTCATCCTGTACACTTACCGAATTATTCTCGTGAATCGTAACGGTAATGTTTTTACAATGACCTGCCAGGGCTTCGTCGATAGAATTATCAACGACTTCATACACCAGGTGATGAAACCCTTTGATACTGATATCGCCAATATACATGGCCGGACGTTTGCGGACTGCTTCCAAACCTTCCAGTACCTGAATACTGTCGGCACCATAATTCGGTTGTTGAATCTCTTCGTTGGTAGAACTCATTTCAAATAATTAAATAAAAAAAACAACCCTTTTTTAAGGGTGCACAAAAGTACAGTAAAATGCCCTTTTCTGCAAGTTTTAACCATGCCGATTATTAAATTAAAAGTCTGTGTTTACAGGCCTTTCAGCGAATCTTACCTGCATATTTATCCACATTTTAGCGCCAGCTGAATTTTATTCCGGAATCTGCTCTGAAATGCCCCCGTGTTGTTCGTCGGAAAGCCGCACCGAATACCTTAGCTTTGTGACCTTAATTACGATTCATGAAACAGCTTAAACTCTCTGTTCTTTTTCTTTTTTGCCTGATAAACGCCTTCGGACAAAATCCGGGTGATACCCTTACCGTTCAAACCTTCCAGTACGGTTCCACCACCCGCGATACGGTAGTTCATTTTCCGGATACACCCGGTCTGCAGATCGAAAAAGTACTGATGCTTTACAATATCCGTTGTAAAAACGGATTGGTATCGCCACCCACCGCCGGACAAACCAATCTTGGTTGCGGTGAATGGGATTATTCATGTAATACCTATGTAACCGATTCCAGTCGGGTGGATTCGATGTACAGTTCTCGTCCTTCACACACGGTGAGTAATTTCAGTGGAAGCATATATCCTTATACCACTACACCCTATTACCAATTATATCAGTACCCGCTAACCCAGAGCAATTTTTCCATAGTGTCGGAAACGCAGTTCAGCAGCGGTAGCGGATCCATAGCGCTATCACAGGTTCTGGATGCGGCA
>CAYWKR010000042.1:0-10066 GCA_964458785.1 uncultured Bifidobacterium sp.
CATATTTTGCATACTCAACAATTCCCAGGTGAGAATGCCAACTGGCTGGTAAGGCGATCCGTTACTTTCTTTGTGAAAAATGCTGGAATAAAATGTACAGGCTGCTAAATAAGTGCCATGTATACTTGGATGCGATTCATCGGTTTGATACAACTCGATGCCCGGAAAGGCATTCCGAACATTTTTCCAGGCGACGCCTACAGGAACACAGGTAGCCTGATTAAGCTGACTCATCTCGAGATAGCTTTCACGTAAACGTTGTTGCATACCTGCATAGGTACATACAGGAGGATATACTGCACAGTTAGAGGCATCTCCGTTTTTTCGTCCCCAGGTCATGAAAAACAACGTTTCGGCACAGGGATTTGTTACATGAACCAGACTGTCGAGTATCTGTGCATAGGGATATGTATCGGTAGCTACCTGTACCGGATCAAAACTGGGTTCCTGACTTTGAGCCTGAATAACCACATAATCCCAGCCAGGTTGTTGCAACTTACTCAGGGTAGCTGCATTGCTGCAATGGGTTTGAAGAGTTGCACTTCCCAGTGCATTCGAATCATACTCTATTGAATCGCCCAGGCCAATGGCAATTTGCTGTAAGGTGTAGGGCAAATCATTCACATACGTATAGCTGTTTCCGATAAAGAGAATTTTCTTTTTGAGGGCATAAGCAGAAAAAGAACTACACAAGGCAAGCAACATTACGATCCGAAAGAGGAATGTATTCATGTGGGGTGAACAAGGGTTTTTATTACCTTGCGTTCCAAATTTATTTCATTCTACCGTCTGAAAATCACTGCATGAAAAAATATACCCATTTGTTTTTCGATCTGGATCATACCTTATGGGATTTTGAGCAGAATTCGGTGGCCAGCTTACAGATTCTTTATAATGAAGCGGAACTGCATCAAAAGGGTATTCCTTCCTTCGAAGAATTTAACCTGATTTATCACGAAATCAACGATCGGTTATGGGATCGCTTTCGGAAAGGCTTTATGAGCAGGGAAGATCTTCGCTGGAAGAGAATGTGGCAAACCCTGGTTCATTTCAGGGTATTGAATGAAGGATTGGCCCGTCAGATGAGTGAGCGTTATCTCGACATTCTTCCCACACAACGATTGGTGTTCCCCAATTGCTTTCAGATGCTTGATTATTGTAAAAATAAGCAGTATGAGATGCACCTCATCACGAATGGATTTGAGCAAACGCAATGGATGAAACTGAAGAATGCCGGTCTCGACAGTTATTTCAACGAAATGATTACTTCCGAACGGGCCATGAGTATGAAACCACAAAAGGAAATATTTGAATATGCATTGCGCGAAACCGGTGCTTCGGCAAGCAGCAGTTTAATGATAGGCGATGCATTGGATATAGATATTCTGGGTGCCAGTACCATTGGCATGCATCAGGTTTATTTTAACCCGCATGAAAAACCCCACAGTGAAAATCCAACATACGAAATCAACGATCTCATACAGTTAACGCAAATACTTTAACCTCCATGCAACGCATCAATACCCCCTTAGACGGTTGTTTTATATTAAAGCCTAGCATTTTTTCCGATCACCGGGGATATTTCTATGAAAGCTATAACCGCAAAGACTTTAACCGTATTGCGGAATTCGATGCGGTATTTGTACAGGATAATCAGGCTTTGTCGAATTATGGTACCGTGCGTGGCTTACATTTTCAAAAGGGAGAATGGGCACAGGCCAAACTGGTTCGTGTTATTCAGGGCAAAGTGCTGGATGTGGCAGTAGACCTGCGTCCGGGTTCTGCAACCTATGGCCGTCATGTGAGTGTTGAACTCAGTGGTGAAAACCATTTGCAGTTATTTGTACCCAGAGGGTTTGCACATGGCTATTCGGTACTGGAAGATAAAACCCTGTTTTCATACAAGTGCGATAATTACTATCACAAGGAAGCTGAAGGGGGAATTATATATAACGATACCACACTCGGTATCGATTGGAAAATACCTGCCGACCGGATGCAGATTTCAGAAAAGGATCTCCGGCTGGGTATGTTTATTCCTTAATGTTCAGACGTATATATCTACTGAACGATATCTTCTTTCGAACGTTTCAGTTGGGTTGAATAACTGCCCTTTTTCAAACGGTTTTTAGTACGTTCTGCAAAGCCTTCCCTTTGATTGAGAATGTCGATACACATGTACAGGGCTTCCACGAAGGAAGCATTGGATGCCATATTTTTACCGGCAATGTCAAAGGCCGTTCCATGATCGGGTGAAGTGCGCACAACGGGTAATCCGGCTGTATAATTCACACCTAATCCTTTATCGAAACTCTTAAACGGAATCAAGCCCTGATCGTGGTACATGGCCAGCGTACAATCGAATAACTGGTCCTGTTGCCGGGCAAAGAATCCATCAGCCGCATAAGGACCAAATACCTTTATACCTTCTTCTTTCAGTTTTTCTACAGCGGGCGCAATGATTTGTATTTCTTCCTGACCAATCAAACCCTGATCGCCGGCATGAGGATTTAATCCCAGCACAGCCATTTTAGGATGATCAATGCCAAAGTCTTTTACCAGACTGTCGCGCAGAATTCGCACCTTACTGATGATGGCATCGATGCTGATATGTTTACTGACTTCATTAATCGCCACATGTTCGGTTAGTAATGAAACGCGTAAATCGCTACTACAAAGCATCATGGCTACATCCCGGGCTGCAAATTTTTCTTTCAGAAAAGGGGTATGACCGCTATGTTTGAATTCGTTGGTTTGTGCATTTTTTTTATGAATCGGATTCGTAAGCAAACCCTGTATTTGTCCATCTTTCAAACACTGTGTTGCAACCATCAGCGAACGCACGCCATATTTGCCACCTGCTTCGGTAATTTGTCCCGGGTGAATGGGCACTTCTTCATCCCAACAGGTGAAAACATTTATGCCTTTCAGATTCAGGGTATTAAAATCCTTGGTACCGGTGAATTGAAAATTGGTTTCACCCATCAGGTTTTTATAAAAATGAATCACTTTGCTGGAAGCAAAAATGACAGGTGTAAAGAAATCAAGAATACGATGATCACTCAATGTTTTAATGATCAGTTCGATTCCAATTCCATTCAGATCACCGGTTGTAATTCCGATTTTTGGTTTATGCACAACATGACTCATTGAATTCGCCTTAGGCGGCAAAGATACATGGCGTACAGCAGAAATCAGCGCTAAGAGATGGGTTAGACCATCAGGCACTTAATTTTATTTCTTCAATGGCAATGGGTGCACCATAGAAAATCCGGGTTGCTTTCTCGAAACTTTCGGTATACTCGGAAACATAAAAATGATCGGCTGGTTTTTTCCCGGTATTCAGTAATTTTTGTCCGGCCAGCGATTGCTGAACGGCTTTGGCAACTATTTCGGTGGTATCAATCACATCCACCTGTTTATGATAGAACCTGAGGATTTCTTTTTTTATCAGGGGGTAATGGGTACAGGCTAATACCATGGCCTGAATATTTTTAAACCGCCAGTTGGATAGGTAGGAGTTGATAATAGTCTGGGAAATATTATTATTAAAAAATCCTTCTTCAATCATGGGAGCCAGCAGCGGTGTGGCCAGGGTTACCACTTTCAGCTGCGGTTGTAGTTGTTTCAGAATCATTTCATGTGTTCTGCTACCAATAGTGGCCTTGGTTCCAATAATGCCTACTTTCTTGTACGAGCGGCTGGCGAGATAGGCAGCCACCGGTTCAATTACACCAATCACATCGATCTGTCCCTTATATTTTTCCTTTAGATACGAATAGGCCACCGCCGACGCCGAATTACAGGCGATCACCAGAATTTTAGCTCCCTGTCCGATAAGATAATCCGCAATTTGAATGGAGTATGCGAGTATATGTTCCGGAGACCGGTCGCCATACGGCATATGTTCGGTATCGCCGAAATAAAGCAGACCTTCATTGGGAAGCAGTTGCTGAATCGTCCGGGCCACGGTCATACCCCCAATTCCGGAATCGAAAATGCCAATAGGCTGCTTCTTTTGCATGGAGGTACAAATATATTCTGTCTCCTATCCTGTGCAATTGGTAATCTGAATTTTTTCTTTACCTTCGTGCGTTAACAAAATTTTACTATTCCTGTACTGCAGGAATTGAACTTATAATGCACAATATACACTCACATGGATTCTACAATAATTACGGTCATCGTGGCCATCGCGGCCATTTTAATAGGCATTATCGCCGGAAAATTTATTTTCAATAAGAACACAACCAAACTGATTGAAGATGCCGAAACACAGGCAGAACGGATAGTCAAGGACGCACAGGTACAGGCCGAAACCCTGAAAGAAAAGAGAATACTGGAAGCCAAGGAAAAATTCCTGCAGCTGAAGTCAGAACATGAAAAGGAAGTCCTTCAGCGAACCCAAAAACTCACTGATGCCGAAAGCCGGGTAAAACAGCGGGAGAAGGAATTAAATGATAAAACCCAGCAGGCCCAGAAGCAAATTCAGGAATACGACCAGAAAAAGCAGAACCTCGACCGTCAGCTGGAGGTAGTAAGTAAGAAGCAGGAGGATTTAAGCAAACAGCACGATGAGCATATCAGAAAGCTTGAAAAGGTAGCAAATCTGAAAGCTGAAGATGCCAAAAAGGAATTAATAGACGCGATTACGAACGAAGCCAAAACCGATGCGATGGCTCATGTGCAGGAAATCGTGGAGGAAGCCAAAATCAAGGCCGGGAAGGAAGCCAAGCGAATTATTATTCAAACCATACAACGTACCGCTGCCGAAACAGCCATTGAGAATTCCATTACAGTGTTTAATCTGGAAAGCGATGATATTAAAGGCCAGATTATTGGTCGTGAAGGACGGAATATCCGGGCCCTGGAAGCGGCTACAGGGGTTGATCTTGTGGTTGACGATACTCCTGAAGCCATTATACTCAGTAGTTTCGATCCGTTACGGAGAGAAATTGCACGGCTTTCATTGCAACGACTGGTTCAGGATGGTCGTATGCACCCGGCACGAATCGAAGAGGTGGTTGAAAAAACCCGTAAACAGATTGAAGAGCAGGTGATGGAAATTGGCGAACGCACCGTTATAGAACTGGGTGTTCATGGTCTGCATAAGGAACTGGTGCGTATGGTTGGAAGAATGCGTTTCCGCTCTTCGTATGGTCAGAATTTGCTGATGCATTCGCGTGAAACGGCCAATTTATGTGCCATTATGGCTTCAGAACTGGGATTAAATCCGAAACTGGCTAAACGGGCCGGATTGCTGCATGATATTGGAAAGGTTCCGGATGAGGAAACTGAATTATCGCATGCGTTACTCGGAGCTAAACTGGCTGAAAAATACGGGGAGCATCCTTCGGTGGTGAATGCCATTGGAGCCCACCACGATGAAATGGAAATGCAGTATGTGATTGCCCCGATTGTTCAGGCCTGTGATGCTATCAGCGGAGCCCGTCCGGGTGCCCGTCGTGAAATTATGCAAAGCTTTATCCAGCGGATCAAGGATCTGGAAACGCTGGCCATGAGTTATGCTGGTGTGGAAAAAGCGTATGCCATTCAGGCCGGTAGAGAACTGCGGGTAATGGTGGAAGCTGAAAAAGTGAGTGATTCGGAAAGTGAAAAACTATCGTTTGAAATTGCCGATAAGATCCAGAAAGAAATGCAATACCCGGGACAAATCCGTGTAACGGTTATACGTGAAAAACGAGCTGTGAATATTGCCCGATAGTAAATGCTTGCCTTAGTCGGAAGGGAATGAACGTTCACCTCAATGTTCCAACATTTGCTACCGCTTTGCATCCACTTAACAAAACAAGAATTAATTTTAGGACAGCATTAAGTTAAACAGATATTAACATATATTTACCCCCCAATAAATAAAAGGATTATGAACAGAGTGCTCCGTGTTTTTAGTGCGATTCTCCTCCTCAGCCAGTCGGTTTTTGCCCAGTCGAATTCGGGTGAAATCTATGGCCGGGTAACGGACGAAAAGAAGCAGGGACTTGATTTTGCCTCAGTAACTGCCCTCGAGGGAGGCGTAGTAAAAGGTGGAAAAAAGACCGACATGAACGGAAATTATACCATCAAACCACTGGCTCCCGGTAAATACGATATTCGTGTTACGTATCTGGGGTATAAAGAGTTTATTCTTACCGGTGTGTACGTGGGTAACGATAAAAGTGTGAAGGTGGATATTCAGTTGGAAAAGAAAGAAAGTTCAGCCACCAAAAAGGACGTAATTGTACGCGATTATAAAGTAAAACTGATTGATGCCAGTGACCCCGGTCATAAAGTGGTAACCGGAGAACAGTTTAAAAATTTCTCTTCCAATAAAATCGGTGACTTGATTGGAACCCAGGTGGGTGTTCTTCAAAAGAAAGGAAGTCAGGATGTGAATATCAATGGTTCCCGTTCGGCCAATACCCTTTATATGATAGATGGTATGATGATCAGAGCCGGAAGAAGTGTGAGTCTGCCACAAAATGCACTGAGCCAGTTCGAATTGATGACCAATGGGTTGAGTGCCAAATATGGTAATGCAACCGGAGGAATTGTAGCCATTACCACCAAAGGGATTACCCGTCAGTTTGGTGGAAGTTTAATGATACAACATTCTATTGAAGGATATAATACGAATCAGGTATCACTCGATGTGTCAGGTCCCTTGCTGAGTATGAAAAAGAAGAATGGTCAAAAATCACCGGTTTTAGGCTACTCGCTGATTCTGAGCGGAACCTACGATAAGGATGGTGACCCATACTACAATAAATATACCCGTTTAAAGCCGGAAGTTCTGGAACGCATTCAGCAAAATCCGCTGTTGCCTAATCCAAACGGAACCGGAAACTTTGTACCGGCTGCCGAACAGGTAACTTCAGCTGATTTCGAAAAAGTAAAAGCACGTGAAAATGGGGTGGGGCGCGGATTTACCTATCAGGGTAAGCTCGATTTTCAGCCAACGGAAAATGTAAATATCACCCTCGGAACCTATGCCATCTATTCGAAAAACGATAGCTGGAGTTTTGCAAATTCTATGTTTGCACCAGAAGCTAATGCCACTCGTAAAGACTTTAGTGGAAGAGGATTTCTTCGTCTGACACAACGTCTCGGAAAGGCTTCTGCCCAGGAAAAGCCAGATGCAAAAAAATCACCTGTATCCAATGCCTATTATACGCTGCAGTTGACCTATCAAAAGGAATTTGCGCACTCGGCTAACCCCAATCACGATGAAGATGTTTTCCGATACGGGTATTTAGGTAAATTCAAACAGTACCGTACTGATGTTTATCGTCCGGATACTGCTATAGGTGGCTATCTTGGACAATCATACAAGGGAGCCTCACTGGATTCGCTTACCTTCACTCCGGGCGGAATCAACCCGATTCTTGAAAATTATACCAAAGCCATTTATAACGATGGTCGTTTTACCGTAACCAATGTAAACGATTTACCGGCTTATTCTGGTTTGCGTAACGGTGATGGTCCTTCATCAGCATATGGTTTATGGACGGGTGTGGGTGCTCAGGTGGGAACCTTTTCATTAAGCGAATCCGATCAGATTACCATTAACCTCGACGCCTCATTGGATATTGAGCAGGGGGCCAATAATAAAAAACGCATCGACCCGATTACACACAATATTCAATTCGGTTTAGGATACGATCAGCGCAACAGCAGCAGCTATGCATTGGCAGCCTCTGGTTTATGGAATGTAATGCGTTTAAATACCAATCGCCAGTTTAAAAATCTGGATCTCGAAAATCCGCATTTCTGGGTAGGAGGTGTTCAATACACAAAAGCCGATCTGGATGCCGGATTAGTACAATTCAGTCCATTCGATACCATTAAATACGATCAGTTGTATGTGGCTTCCGATCAAAGTCGTTTCGATAAATCGCTTCGCGAAAAACTGTATGGCAATATTACCAATACCAATACCATCGATATCGATAACCTCGATCCGGGTACATTCTCTCTGGAAATGTTCTCGGCCGATGATTTACTAAATAAGGGTAATGATGTGGTAGCGTATTCAGGATATGATTATCTGGGGAATAAGTTAAAAAAACAACCCAGTTTCAACGATTTCTGGACCAAACTCGATCAGCGTGGCGATCCGGAACGTCCAATCGGTGCCTTCCGTCCGATTTATATGTTTGGATATGTTTTAGACAAGTTCAAATACAAAGATCTTTTATTCAATATCGGAATGCGAGTTGACCGCTACGATGCCAACCAGAAAGTATTGAAAGATCCCTATTCACTCTATGGAGTACGTAAAGTGTCAGATATCGGAAGCAGTACCTACGATCGTGTAACCGATGATGATGGTGCCTATGCACCGGATCCAACCAGTTTCGATGGCGATTATGTACCTTATGTAGATAATAACCAATCGGCCAAACCAAAAATTGTAGGTTACCGTAAAGGCGATGTTTGGTACGATCCATACGGAAAGGAAATATCCGATCCAACCATCTTGTCGGGTCTCTATGCGAACGGGTTGCCAATTGAGCCCTGGCTCACCGAGCGCATTGACAGCTCCAATGGAATTAAAGGAAAGAATTTCAATCCTAACAATTCTTTCGAAGATTACAAACCACAGGTGGCCATCTCACCCCGTGTTCAGTTTTCGTTCCCGATTTCTGATAATGCATTGTTCTATGGTAACTATGATGTGGTTACACAAAATCCAACCGGAAATAATTTTGTAACGCCTGATGACTACTACTTCATGCTGGAAAGACAATCGGAGTTGGCCAATGCTAATCTGAAAATGGAAAAAGTAACAAAGTATTCATTAGGGTATCAACAGAAAATAAGTAAAAAAGCTTCGGTTACGTTGGAAACCTTTTATCAGGAGCGCAAGAATCAGATTCAGTTACAGCAGTTCCTGCTGGCCTATCCGATTACATATCGTTCATATGGTAACCGCGACTTCTCATCTACCAAAGGGATGACCGTAAAACTCGATTTCCGCAGAAGCGGACCGATTCGGATGAATGTAGACTATACCTTACAATTTGCCGAAGGTACCGGATCGTCTACTACATCACAGCGTTCCTTACTGGCAACCGGACAACCCAATCTGCGTAGTGTATTGCCACTTGATTTCGACAGTCGTCATATCCTGAATGTATCAATCGATTACCGCTATACCGGAGAAGATGATAAAAACAAAGGACCCAAAATCGGAAATAAATATCCGTTTAAAGATGCCGGTGCAAACCTGATCTTCCGCACCAACAGCGGTACACCGTATACACGTTCTTCACTGGCAGCGCCTTTAACCGGTGGTGACTTCAATTCTACACCGATCGTTGGAACTGTGAATGGTTCACGTTTACCCTGGTCCTATGATTTTGGATTACGGGTTGACAAAAGTTTCAGTTTAGGAAAGTATGGTGCCAAGAAGAAACCAGTATTTCTGAATGTATACACCAATATTCAAAATTTATTCAATACCCGCAATACCATTGGCGTGTATGGATATACCGGTGTGGGTGACGATGATGGCTATCTTACATCACCACAAGGGTTACAAGCCTTACAAAATATTCAGTTCAAGCAATCGTATACCGATTTGTATCGTGCTAAACTGATGAGTCCTGATAAATTCAACAATCCCCGTCGTATGAATGTGGGTATATTATTGGAATTTTAATACATGAAAAATCTGAAGATGAAAAAGTTAATCCTTTCCTCGGCTCTTTTATTTCTGGTTGCAGCAAGCAGTCAGGCTGAACCGAATGTGGGTGCAAAAAAACGGAATGCTTCCCTTCATAAAACCGCTGCCGGATGTAATCAAACAACAGCGGTAATTGATCTCGATGTGAACAATGTACGGGCTCACCTGATGAATGGGGGGGATATGTGGTGGGATCGTCCAACCGGTAACGCCTCGTATGAAGTTCCAAAAGGAAGTAATAAAAACTCTCTTTTTGCTGGTTCTATCTGGATTGGAGGAAAAGATGTGGCAGCAGGTAATGCTATTCGTGTAGCTGCACAAACCTATCGCCAGAGCGGGAACGATTACTGGTCTGGACCATTGGATCCCGGAACCGGAAGT
>CAYWKR010000043.1:0-9941 GCA_964458785.1 uncultured Bifidobacterium sp.
CATGATACGGGTACTGAAATTATTGGGGGTGGTAGTCAGACTTAATTTTTCGTAAGGAAATAACGGGGTCAGATAATCAAAAGGAACGCGATCGCGTATTTCATCGGGCGATTTGGCATTGATTGAGCTCACCTTGGTTAAGGCATAATACTTCTCGCCTTCTTTGGGAGGACGAACAGTACCCACCACAGTATCACCGGTTTTTAAACCAAAGAGTTTTACCTGTGAAGGAGAAACATATACATCATCCGGTGAACTGAGATAATTGTAATCGCTTGAACGAAGGAAGCCATATCCATCAGGCATCATTTCAAGTACCCCTTCCGAATCGATTTGTCCATCGAATTCCAGATTATACCGCGGAGTCTTTTTACGGGGGTCTTCCATGGGTACTTCTACCGGAAGTTCTTTGGGGGCAGTATTTTTTTCAATCGCCCGAATCATATCACGTTCTAAATTAGGTCGTGGACGAACGCTTTGTTCAGGTTCGGCCGGCGCTGGTTTTTCCACATTCCCCACAGTTTTATTTTGCGCCATTTTTGCTTCACGGGCGGCAACTTCTGCCAGATGTTTTTCATTCATCCGGGCAATGATAGCTTCCACATTGCTGATCGCTTTATTATCCCCTTTCGGTTGTTGTGCATCCGAAGCAGACTTTGTATCTGATGCATCCTGACCCACCGGAGCCTGTTCGGGCTTGAGCGCTGGTTTTCGTCCGCGGGGTGATTTCACCACGGGTGCATCCGAAGCATTTTCTTCCACTTCGGTTTTTGCGGGGGTGGTACGGGTACGAAGAACTTTTGTTGCCTTCTCCGGCGCATCGGATGACGGGGTATCTGCCTTTGCCGCAGCCGGTCTGCGACCACGGGTGGCCTTTACAGGTTCCGCTATTTCCGTTTTAGGTGTTGCTGTCTTTTTACTTTTTGACGATGGGAGCAAAGCCTGTGCATCGAGAATTTTGTAAATCAGATTTTGTTTGTCGGCGCCTTTTGCGTCTTTGATATCAAGTTTTTTGGCAATATCCAATAACTCAGGAACGATCATTTCGTTCAACTGCAGAATGTCGTAATTCATTCTAAAAAATATTTTCGTTCGTTAAGAACAAGAGGTAAATAAAAAAAGAGGATTAATAGTTTCAGGAAGAAAACAGTGCGATTCAGATTGGATGAAAGACCTTATCGCTGCGAGCTGCTTTCTGCTGCAAGGATACAGTAGAAATTCAATACCACAAAAATTATTTCATTTTTTTCGTGTAAACCGGTCATCGCTCAATGCTTCCAGGTAATCCACCAGATCGAGTTTTTCACTTTCTGTAAGTCCCATTTTAGCCGGTAATATTTCATCCCGGAACAAGCCTCCTTTTAGTACCGATTCGGGATCGTTGTAATAGTCCACTACTTCCTTCAGCGTTTTGAATTGTCCGTTATGCATATATGGTGCGGTTTGTGCAATATTCCTCAATCCGGGCACTTTGAATTTACCAATATCTTCCTGCTTATGGGAAATACAATACCGGCCGCTATCGTTCAGATCCTTTCCATTAAACAATCCAATATTCCTGAATTCATCGGCTGTAAAGTCGGGTGTAAAGTGGCAATCGAAACAACGGGTACGTTCACTTAAAAATAATTCCCTTCCACGGATCTGGGCTTCATTCAGTCCGCCGGGCAGGTCGTTGAGCCAGCGGTCACTGGGGGTTTGGTCGGTTTCCAGACTTCGTTCAAAAGCGGCAATACATTCCAGTACAGATGCACTGTCGGGCATACGATGAAAAACCTGCCTGAACAAAGGTATATATCTTGTATTCTGACGAAGCCGGTGAACAGCTTTCGCAAAAGGCAGATTCATCTCATCCGGATTTTCTATAGGCCCTTTTACCTGTTCTTCCAGCGAAGCCGCACGCCCGTCCCAGAAGAAGACAGACCGGGCTGCCATATTCATCACCGAAGGGGTATTTCGTTTGGTTAAATGGCCCCCTACGCCTTTACTGAAAGCCACATGATCGGCAAAGGCGAATTCGGGTTTATGGCAGGATGCACAACTGATACTGCTATCGGATGAAAGCGTTTTTTCGAAGAAAAGCATTTCTCCTATCTTCTCTTTCGTGATAGTTTCAACCTGAAATGAATAAAGAAGAAGTAAGATGGGGGAAGCAAACAAGAGGAAATAAATGAAAAATCTTTTCGACATTTGGCCACGAAAATACAAAACAGAATCAGATGTTGTTTCAGAATACATACGGACATACCCTCGGAGAGGAACGAAGTGCGAAATTGCAGCGGGTATTGGACAAACGACAGGACGATCTGACGGTAATATTCGAGAATGTGAATGACCCGCATAATATTGCAGCGGTATTGCGTACCTGTGATGCCGTAGGTATTTCGGAGGTATATGTTTTAAATACCCGGGAGAACAAACACAAGCGGTTTTCACGCACAGCCAGTTCCAGTGCCAATAAATGGATAAAAGTTCATTCCTTCAGTGAGGTGAAAAGTTGTTTTGAGGCGGTCCGGTTAAAATATCCCACAATTTATTCTACCCATTTGGGAGAGGACAGTAAAGATTTGTACGATTTAAACCTCACGGCTCCTACTGCCTTGGTATTCGGGAACGAGAAAGACGGGGTTTCGGCCGATTGTTTGCCTTATTGTGATGGCAATTTTATTATTCCTCAGGTGGGCATGATCGAATCGCTGAATATTTCGGTGGCCTGTGCAGTCAGTGTGTATGAAGCCTTCCGGCAAAAACGACTTCAACACCATTACAACGCATCCCGGTTAAAAGAAGCCAGCCGGCAACAGATCATGGAACATTGGGGTGTTCAGAAACCCTGAACAGATAATTGGCTATACATTACTGTTTAATATATATATAAAGAATTTCAGTTAAAAATTTTGAAAATAATTTTTACGGAACTATGTTTACTTCCGCTTTGGCGTCCGGTATTCCGGTTTCGTCGGGCAAAAAACCTCATTGTTCATCTAAACCAAAATGAATATGGAATGAGCCAAGACCAGCAAAAACAACAACCACAGCGATAAACGTCGCGAATGTCCTACTTAGAAAAAAATTAAAATCATTATTCATTAAATTAAAAAACATGAAACTTAAAACAAACAACAATTTCATGAAAGCTGCCGCTCTGTCGCTGCTTTCACTGTGCAGTGTTTCAGCTATTGCACAACCTTCTGTTTCCTCTCCGGGTTACCATGCCTGGAAGCAAAGTCTGGTAGCTCCGGGTCCTTCTGCTCCTTTGGGTGGAACAGTTAATGCACCAACCGGATCTGCTCCAGGTTGTTGGTTCGCAGCCGATGCTTCTTACACTACTTTACCAGGTAATGATGATGGATCTACCGGTTTGATTTCCCTGCCGTTTACCTTTAATTTGTATGGCACTGCATATACCTCTTGCTATATCAATAACAACGGGAATATCACCTTTACCACTCCAACAGGTCAGTTTACTCCTGCAGGGTTCCCTACCGGAACTTCATTAGCCATGGTTGCCCCGTTCTGGGCCGACGTTTATACACCTTGCGACCCTGCCCACGTATTACAGTACAAAGTAGAAGCTCATCGTTTGATCGCTACCTGGACAGAGGTTGAATATTTTGCCGTTTGTGGTGCCTCAGCTTTACACAATACGTTCCAGGTTATTATCACCGATGGAACAGATCCCGGGGTAGGAATTGGTAATAATGTGGCTTTCTACTATGGAGATATGCAATGGACAACAGGTAATGCCTCTAGCGGATCCGGCGGATTTGGTGGTGGTGCTGCTACTGTGGGTATCAATGCCGGAAACGGAACTGATTATGTTCAAATCGGACGTTTTAGTCAAAACAACGGAACTTATGACGGTGGTGGCGGGAACGAAGATGGTATTAACTATCTCGATTACGAATGCTTTACCTTCAATGTAAGTGGTGCCGGTAACCAACCCCCATCAGTAAGTGGTGCTCCTGCAGGAAACACTATTACTATTCCTTATGGTGCAACCTCTACCCTGTTGCTTTCTTTCTTACCTCCCGAAGTAGCTCAACAGGTTTCTACCGTAATTAATACCGGTGGATTATGCGGAACTACCGTAAACTACAATACTTCCGGTGCTGTTTCCAATACCAGCGTTTCTATCACAGGATCTGCCTGTAATGTAGGTACTCACCACATTATTTATACTGCTACCGATGACTACGCTACACCAGCCAGTACTACTGTAGATATTACTGTTGTAGTATTACCACCAGCCAGTGTTCCTACCATGTCACAATGGGGTCTGATTATTCTCGGACTGAGTTCAATGGCTATCGGTATGGTATTTATTTACAAGCGCCGTCGTTCATTCTCAATGAATTAATCTGAAACTTCGTACCTGTGTTCGATAAAGCCCTTTATCTGAAATCGTTTGCTGTGGTGCTGGGCGCTACTGTTTTAGCACTCATTATCTCCTATTTCTATTTTGGAGAGGTGACCGTGGTAGATACTATCGGTTCAGTAATCAGTGCATCCATCGTAGCCTTCATGGCCCAGCTCTTTATTCTGATGAAACGGCACGAACAATAAGACGAAGCAAATACATTTAAACAGGAGTCCAGGTGACTCCTGTTTTTTTATGCCTATTTTCGAATTACACAATGGTTTTTTCAATAGCGTGAATTACTTTAGCATGGTTATTAACCACCGTAATGAAAAAACAAAAACAGGAACCCGTCACGGCTTCCCCCACTAAACATATACCCGGAACCAAACTCTTGCTTCGATTCCTGATTCTGTTTGCCGTATTGTATATAGGCTTCGAATTAGCGTATTTTAACGACTTCCTCTATCAGCATGTCTTCTATCCGGTGAATAAAGGATTCGCCTGGCTTAGTGCCAAATTACTTACAGTTTGCGGACTTCCAGCGCACAGCAATGCGGATTCCATTTTAAACGATACCTTCTCTATCACAGTGAAACAGGGTTGCGACAGTCTGGAAGCCTTGGCTATTTTCCTGTGCGGAGTCATTGCTTTTCCTGCCCGCATGAAAATTAAATTATGGGGATTACTGATCGGCACTTCGATTATTTTATTCATGAATCTCATCCGCCTGATGAGTTTATTCTGGATTGGTCTGTACCACTTCGATCTGTTTGATTTATTCCATCTGGAAATCTGGCAAGGCTACTTTATTGTACAATCCATTGCCCTTTGGGTAATCTGGGTCATCCAGGCCAGTAAACCCGTTAAAACAGCATAGTATATGATACAGCCCAAACAGGTTCTTATTTCAACAGGCATTTTTGCTGCGGTTTATCTTTTTCTCTTATTGCCATTTAGCGGCGTTGGAAAATCGTATGCATCGTTTTACCGGAAGCAGGCCTTTACCTTCTTTCACAATTTTGGCGATAAAGGTTTCGTGGTATTTGAAGAACGCGACGACAGTGAGAATGATGATACCCGGGTATATCAGGCTAATAAAACATTAGCGGGTAAAAACGGAGATGTTCAATCGGTACCATTTAATATGAGCATACGCGTATTGGCTTACCTCCCTAATATTTTATTGTTTTCACTTTTTGCTGCCACACCGGTTCGATGGAAAAAGAAACTGATGCTGATGGTTTCCGGCTTTCTGATTCTCGACCTCTTTTTACTGTTCTTCCTGTACATTCTGATTCTGACAAAGTATATCGAAACGCCCTGGTTACAACTTTATCAGGATCTCGGAAAAGGAACCACATCCATGGCTAAATCATTGAACGCTGCAATAAATCATGGAATGGGGTTAAACGGATTTCTTGTGGTATTAATCT
The DNA here is from genome assembly GCA_964458785.1 of uncultured Bifidobacterium sp. Taxonomy (GTDB): domain Bacteria; phylum Bacteroidota; class Bacteroidia; order Chitinophagales; family Chitinophagaceae; genus OLB11. The sequence continues at coordinate 5,797 of CAYWKR010000043.1, forward strand.
GGCTAAGTCTGGTTTATTTTTTCGAACGAAAAGCCCTTGAACAATTCTTCAGCAAAAGGAAAGAAAACAGTCCTTCCTGAATTCTGAATCTTTTTTTCTTAAAGCCTGCTGTTTTTGGCAATTCCTTTTATATTTGCCGCCGATTCAAATGGATGGTATAGCTCAGTTGGTTAGAGCATCAGATTGTGGTTCTGAGGGTCGTGGGTTCGAGACCCATTACCATCCCCAAAAAAAAGTGCTTCCTTAAACGGGGGCATTTTTCATTTCTAAAAGCGTTGAAATAATGATGTCTGCACCGATTCGTATGTTGCCCGATGGAAAACTGTTTGTTCCCGATCAACCTATCATACCATTTATTGAAGGGGATGGCATTGGCCCCGATATCTGGAAGGCCAGTGTAAGGGTTCTGGATGCCGCTGTTGAAAAAGCCTATGGTGGAGCACGGAAAATTAGCTGGAAAGAAGTACTGGCCGGTGAGAAGGCATTTCAACAACGTGGAAGCTGGATGCCACAGGAAACCATGGATGCCTTCCGTGATTATCTGGTAGCCATTAAAGGACCACTCACTACTCCGGTGGGCGGCGGAATACGAAGTTTAAATGTGGCGCTGCGGCAGGAACTGGATTTATATGTTTGTTTGCGGCCTGTACGGTATTTCGAAGGGGTTCCTTCTCCTATGTGGCATCCTGAAAATGTAAACATGGTCATCTTCAGGGAAAATACCGAAGATATTTATGCCGGTATCGAGTATATGACCGGTACACCGGAAGCGGAAAAAGTTCTTCGCTTTTTGCAGGATGACATGCAGGTAAAAAATATCCGTTTCCCCGAAAGTTCTTCATTTGGAATTAAGCCGGTTAGCCGCGAAGGAAGTGAACGACTGATTCGTGCCGCTATTACCTATGCTCTCGAACATCATCTACCCTCGCTCACGCTGGTACACAAGGGCAATATCATGAAGTTCACCGAAGGCGCTTTTAAAAACTGGGGCTATGCGCTGGCCGAACGTGAATTTGGGGAGAAGGTATATACATGGAATCAATGGGAGAAAACCAAAACAGAAAGTGGCGAAGCTGTAGCCAACGAAGAAATGAAGATTGCCGGAATCGGTGGTCGCCTGATTATTAAGGATGCTATAGCCGATAATTTTCTGCAACAGGCCTTACTGGCTCCTCAGGATTACAGTGCCATCGCTACCCTGAATTTAAATGGCGATTATATCAGTGATGCCCTTGCTGCACAGGTAGGAGGCATTGGTATTGCACCCGGAGCCAATATTAATTATCAAACCGGGCATGCAGTGTTCGAAGCAACCCATGGTACCGCACCCCGTTTTGCCAATACCGATACCATGAATCCGTCTTCCGTTATTTTAAGCGGTGTGATGATGTTGGAATATCTGGGCTGGAAGGAAGCAGCCGAACTCATCGTGAATTCGGTAAGCAGAACGATTCGGAGCAAAAAAGTAACGATCGATTTTCATAAACTCATGGAACATGCTACCCTGTTAAAAACCAGCGCTTTTGGTGATGAGTTGATCCGGAATCTGTAAACCGTGTTACTCAATATCCATTTTACGTAAATAGGTATGTCCGCTGGGAAGATGCTTTGCTTTGATATAATAGCTTCCTGAGGACAAGGGTTTAGATAAATGTATCAGAAAATTATATTCGCTTTGATTTACGGTTTGCTTTTCTTCATGCAGAATTTGTCCGGTCGTATTACTGAATGTAATTAAAAAAGGGCCTGGTTCATCAGGATAAAAAACAAGCTGAAAATCGGATAAGGATTGCCGGATAAAATAAAAACCCGGACTGTTTTCTGCCTGCGCCTGAACCGGTTTTACACCACTTACTGCAACCTGATTTACAACAGCCTCTATTATGTCTGGTTTCTGAAGTTGGTTTTCCAGCTGTTGCAACAAATAAACAGGAAGTAAATTCCCGTTATCTAAATCAGAGACTGTAAAACCAGTTCGATCGGGAAAGAATGGATGAACTTTACCCTGAACAATATTCCATGCATATAACCCATTTAAATTCAGGGCCGAACCCAGCAGAATAGTACTATCGTTTATCACAGCCGCACCATTGATGGTAAAATTTGGAGGAAGACCCTTTATTTTACCCATGCAGTGCATTTGGCGTTTATCGGGCGACAGATAGAATACATTTTGCATGGCAGAGAATAAAAGAAAATTTGAATCGGTAAGTGCAATCATATCCCCGCCCTGATTTTTGAATAACGACGACGTTGTATCTCTCGGATCGCTGGTATTTAGTATGCTACCAAGCGATTCGATTTTGGGTTTTTTTCCGGTACTGAATCGAAAAAAATCGGTAGACGTATTATTGAGCATATATCCATTGCCATCGGCGCCGATACACATACGGGAAAATTGCGTTTCCGGTTTCATAAAGGCCGCTCCGGGAATCAGTGCCAATTGTACAATAGTAAAAACAGGGTTCGCCGAATCAAGATTAAAATAGCGGAGATCGGAGAATTCCATAGTGGAATAATAAAGCCGGTGACGCACCGGATCGTATGCACACGATGCCACACCTTGTCCCATGGGAGTTAAATTGTCGAGAATGGCATTATCGAGATTTCGATCCAGTGAATTCAATTCATACAATCTGCTTTGTTCAGCATACCAGGTGTCGGAACTTCCGTCTTCGGGATTGATACGGCGAATATCTGTCCATGGGGTGATGGCTTGTCCACGACCAGAGATGGCATAACAAAAAGGTAATTGCGCTTTTACAGATGGCGAAAGAAGGTTCAGAATACTAAATACAAAAAGGAAGTATGGCATGGGTAACAAATGTAAGTTGAAAAGCGTGCCGATGAAAGGATGTGGCAGCTATAAACAGATTGAATACAGGGTTTGGTTACAGTTCAATCTGTCAGGAATTCGGGGCTGCCAATCCTTGCTTAGTTCACGGTATCATATATGGAACCCGATTTCAGCATAGAACATAAAGGAACATACACTTTCCATGCATCATGACTATTTGCAATCACTCTTCATAAAGGAATTCCCGGGTATTAACCTCGCTGTACTGAATTACAAAACTGGAATAACTGTTTTATTTTAGCCTGATGTATATCCCATTGAAAGTCCGCTACTCCATCCCATTTGTATGGGAGAATGACGAAAGAAAAAGAATCAATACCCCTGTTTGCTATCTGCTAAAAACACAACATCTTCGTACTGATGAAAATAGTTGTTGAAACCCCACGACTCATACTTCGTGAAATAATGCCTGATGATGCAGAGGGAATGTTTGAACTCGATTCAGATCCGGAAGTGCATCGCTATCTGGGAAATAAACCGGTAGCAACTATTGAGCAATCCAAAATAATAATTGATAACATAAGAAAACAATACCTCGATTATGGCATTGGGCGTTGGGCTGTGATGGATAAAAATACGCAGGCCTTTATGGGTTGGAGTGGGTTAAAATTTGTGACCGATCGGACTAATGGGCATCAGAATTTTTATGATGTGGGGTATCGCATTCTTCGCCGGTACTGGGGACAAGGAATTGCTACCGAAAGTGCTATCGCTTCTTTAGCGTATGCCTTCAATAATCTTGATCTGCAGGAAGTTTTCGCATCGGCCAGTATAGACAATGCAGCTTCCAACAGAATATTACAGAAACTGGGTTTGCGTTTTATTGAAACATATGATTATCAACAACAAATTCCATGCATTTGGTATTCGATAAAAAAAGCCGATTACAAACCAATCCATTACATTCACTTTCCAAAAATGTAAACCATGCATTCCGGTAAGGCCTATACATTCAAAGAGTTCATTCTCTGGACCCGAAGAAATATATACCTCTCCTTTATTCTCAGTGTGATTCCTGTGCTATGCTATCAGCTGGCAGGAATGAAGTTTATTGCCATTCCGTGGACCGTGGTGGCTTTATTAGGAACAGCTACCGCATTCCTTGTTGGGTTTAAAAATACCCAAACGTATAACCGTACCTGGGAAGCGCGGCAAATCTGGGGTTCCATCCTGAATAGCAGTCGCGCCTTTGGTACCATGTGCCGGGATTTTATTTCACAACCCGAAAAAACAAAGGAACTGGTATATCGTCATTTCGCCTGGTTAACCGCACTTCGATACAGCATGC
>CAYWKR010000044.1:0-9917 GCA_964458785.1 uncultured Bifidobacterium sp.
CACGGATATTATGTCCGCAAAACTGTTTCGAGGGCGATGTAAAGAAGCTATCACACAGAGAACTGAATGCCATCAGCAGTTCCGCTTCATCGTCTCCCGACAACATTCGGAATGCAGTCGTGTAGTCCTCTTCGCCTGGGGTCAGCCAGGCACAGCCGATACAAATTATTTTTCCGAATTCAGAATAGATGCCGGCGAGTGTTTTAAATGTTTCACTGAAATTTTTTTCCTGCGGAGCCAGAAGCGTGGATTTTCGTTGCCATAAAAGCTGCATGGCCTCACTTAATTCTTCATACCGGGCGCACAGGGGTACGGTTTCGATGTCGATAAACATCAGATTTTCTGGTTTCATTTGGTTTGGTTTAGAAGCTAAAATAATAACAAAAGATTAGACCAACAATTCCACTATTGCAAGGGCTTGAATTACCTTTGGTTGCAAATTTTTTTCATGGAACCAACCCCCAACGAACCCAGAAGAGGGTTCCATCCAAACTGGATCTATCTGAGCATCATCGCGGTATTGCTGGCTGCAGCGATTTATTTGTTTCTTTCTAAAAACAAAACCGAAAACCAAAACGAAGAACTCAGCAACCAGATTACCACGGTGAGTAACGATAAAGCCAGTATTGAAACTGAATACAATGCAGCCCTGGCCCGCTTGGATCAGATGCGGGGTGAGAGTGCCCGGATGGATAGCCTGTTGAATACCAAGGATGAGGAGATCAGCGCCATGAAATCGAAAATTGAGGCCATCCTGAAACAAAAAAATCTCACCAAATCGCAGTTAAAGGAAGCCAATATGCTGATTGCTGAATTAAAGGCACGCATGACAGGTTTTGAACAACAACTGATTGCCCTGAAACAGGAGAATATTGAATTAAGCGAGGATAACCGGCAACTGACGGAAGACAAGAACACCCTGAATAAGGAAAATGAAAATTTGCAGGAAGAAAAAAACAATCTGGAGAAAAAAGTGGAGATAGGCTCTGTTTTACATGCCAGTAATATTCAGCTGGAAGCAATTCAGAACAAGAAAAATCTGTTTGGAAAAGAAAAGGAAAAAGAAACAGGAAAGGCCCGGAAAGCAGATTTCATCAGAATCTCTTTTGATCTCGACGACAACAGAATCAGTGAAAGCGGCGAAAAAACATTGTATATCTGTGTGTATGATCCCGCTGGCAATCTGGTACAGGCAAATAGTAGCAGCCGTTTTCGTATAGCCGATAAAAGTGAAAAGGGCTATAGTTTAAGTAAAATAGTTCCATATAAACAGGGTGAAAAAGTTCAGGATATCAGTGCCGATTGGCGCCCCCCTTCGGCCTTTGAACCCGGAAATTATAAAGTGGAAATTTATCACATGGGCTATCGGATTGGTAGCGAAAAAGTGAGTTTGAAATAAATAGTCTTTACACATGAAAATTGCCATAGGTGCCGATCATGCCGGCGTAGATCTGAAAGCCTTTCTGGTGCAGACCTTGCAGAAAGAAGGTCATGACATGCTCGACCAGGGAACCTTTACCCATGATAGTGTCGATTATCCCGACTTTGCTCACCCGGTAGCTTCTTTGGTGGAAAGCGGCGAAGCCTTCCGTGGCATTTTAATTTGTGGAAGTGCCAATGGGGTATGTATTACCGCTAATAAACATGCCGGTATTCGCGCGGCCTTATGCTGGAAGAAGGAAATTGCCGAACTGGCCCGTCTGCATAACGATGCCAATATTATCGGCTTGCCGGCTCGTTTTTTAAATGAAGAAGAGGCATTGGATTGTGTACATGCTTTTCTTAACACCTCTTTTGAGGGCGGGCGACATGAAGCCAGAGTAAAGAAAATAGCCTGTTAGAATAAGAGACCGTCTTTTACGGGTAACAGGGTAAAGCTTTGCCGGTGATGTATACTGGAACCGTAAACCCGTATGGCCTCACGATGTTCCATGGTAGGATACCCTTTATTTTTCTTCCACAGATAACACGGATTTTCAGTATCCAGTTCCTGCATGCGCTGATCGCGGTGTGTTTTAGCTAAGATACTGGCAGCCGCAATACTCGCATACTTCGAATCGCCTTTCACAATGCAGACATGAGGAATACCGGTATAGGGTTTAAAACGGTTTCCGTCAATTAATAATAAACCGGGTGTGGTTGAAAGCTGATCAATGGCCAGATGCATGGCACGAAAACTGGCCTGAAGAATATTGATACGGTCGATTTCTTCGGGTGAAACAAAGGCAACTGCCCAGGCTAATGCCTGCTCTTCAATTATCGGGCGCAAAGAATGACGCTGTTCTTCATTCAGTTGCTTTGAATCGTTGAGTAAGGAATATTCAAACCGATCCGGAAGTATCACGGCTGCTGCACAAACCGGACCGGCCAGACATCCCCGTCCGGCTTCATCACATCCGGCTTCAATCAGTACCTGCTGATATCGTAATGGCAACAATAGAAATGATTTTAAGGCAAGGTAATTCAAAAATGCAAGGATCAGATTCCTGTACGTAGCTTTGCCACCCGATGAAAACTACCTCAAAGGCCGTGGCCAACTGGCTTCTCGTTGGAGTAGCTATGCTGATGATTCAGGTATTGCTGGGAGGCATTACCCGCTTAACCGGTTCCGGACTTTCAATAACCGAATGGAAACCCCTGATGGGAGCCCTTCCCCCGCTCCGGGAATCAGAATGGAACGATTTATTTGTACGATATCAGCAAATAGCGCAGTACAAAATTCTGAATGCCGATTTTACCCTTCACGATTTCAAATTTATTTATTTCTGGGAATGGTTTCACCGGAATTGGGCCCGCTTTATGGCTATTGCATTCCTGCTTCCTTTTGGCTGGTTTATAATGAAAGGTCAAATCAAACGGGCTATGATCCCGGATCTGCTTATGTTATTTGTCTTGGGTATGGCTCAGGGATTGATCGGCTGGATTATGGTTGCCAGTGGTATCAACGACACGAATGTGTATGTGAGTCACTTTCGCCTGGCGATTCATTTTATTTCAGCGTTGGTACTCATTGGATTTACGTTCCGATTGGCCTTGCGGTATCGGATAGCTGATGATGACCGGATGCCGATACAGGGAATGTCGATATATCTGTGGCTGAGTGGCACCTTATTGCTGATTCAATTGATATACGGGGCCTTTATGGCCGGACTCAAGGCAGCGGCCAATGCACCTACCTGGCCGCGCATCAATGGCGACTGGTTGCCTTCGGCTTCGGTTCGCTTTCAGTTACTTCATCATCCGCTGGCAGTTCATTGGGTGCATCGAAGTTTGGCTTTTTGTCTGGTTCTGCTTCTGGTTTTTATTTTCATACGCTTTTATTCCCATCCTAATCCGTTATGGCAACGATACCGCTTCTTGCTTCCGCTTTTCGTTGTAGTTCAGGCGGGGTTAGGAATACTTACGGTTTGGCATTCACCCCATGCCTTGCGGAATGCTTTCGGATCGTTCGAAATTTTAGCCCTCGCCCATCAGGCAGTGGCCATGTTGTTGGCTATGTTGTGGGTCTGGTTGCATTTTATCAGCCGGCCGGTACTAAGGCGGATAAAATAAAAGGACGATTCCAAACGGGTCCGGGTATCAGGCCGTCTTTTTCAGAACTTATACCCAAAAAATTAGAATTTTAAAGTAATTTTCGCTTTTCAAACTTCTGTTTTACATGAGAAGAATACTACCCTTCCTGATGATAGTGCTGTCTGCCTTGTCAGGCACCCATTCGGCCCAAGCCCAATGTGCCACGCTGCAGGTGGTAGGCCCGCCCGGTGGAACCATTCCCTGCGATAGTGCGCTGAATCTGACAGCGGTAGTGAATTTCCCTACCGGCTTAAACAATACCACTTCCTACACGCACGATACCATTCCTTTTGCGCCTCAACCCTGGGTTTCACCGAATCCGATTTTGGTAAATATCGACGATATCTGGAGTCAGGTGGTACCCCTTCCTTTTCCCTTTTGTTTTTTTGGTAATACATATACCGATTTCATTATCAGTTCGAATGGTCAAATTGGCTTTGATCTGGCGCAGGCCGGACTTTACAATGCATGGGCGACTACCGGTTGGGGACCAGCTCCTGTAAATAATAATACCTTCAATAATACCATCATGGGTCCTCACCATGATATGCTGCCCACCAATGCGGGAGCACAAATCACCTGGGGAGTAACCGGTGTGGCTCCTTGCCGTACCATGGTAGTGAACTGGACCAATATCAGTATGTTCAGTTGTACGTCGATGATCGATACTCAGCAGATTGTGTTGTACGAGTTAACCAATGTGATCGATATCAATATCAAAAACAAACCATTATGTACAGGATGGAATGGGGGACTTGCTTATGAAGGAATTCAGAATGCATCGGGAACCGTAGCTTATATGACACCGGGAAGAAATGGTACCCAGTGGACGGCCAATGATGATGGCTACCGGTTTACACCCAATGGACCACCCACACCCATTTCATACACCTTTACCTGGACCAATGCACTTACCGGAGCAATTTTAGGTACCGGACCCACGCTTACCTTGCCGGCACCGGTTACTATCGATTCGGTAGCCTGTGTTGTCAATGTAACCGGTGGTTGTGCGCCGTATTCGTTTGGAACTACCTATTCGATCGGGGTAGGAAAGGTGAATGCGAATTTTACCTATACTAAAAAATATGGTTGTGAAGAAGATACCGTGATTTTCAACAATACCACCAATCCTCAAACCGGTACTACCTATGTTTGGGATTTTGGCGATTTCAATACGTCAACCCAACCTAATCCCACCCATATTTATGCCAATCAGGGTACTTATACGGTGACCATGATTGCCGACCACCCACCATGCCTGAAAGACACCATCACTCAGGTGATTGTGATTTCGCACCCGATCAGTGCCGATTTCAATGCCACTGGAGCCATAACCGGTAAGGATTCCATTTGTTTGGGTGAAACCATGAATGTAACCAGTGCCTCCACACCACTGCCCATTTTATCGCATACCTGGAATTGGGGAGATGGTTCTGCCACCACTACAGGTCCAATCAGCAGTCATGTGTATGCTGCCCCTGGAGTTTACACGATACAATTACATATTCAGGATACTCTGGGTTGTGTGGATTCAATGTCGAGAGATATTTTTGTCGACAATCCGCCTTTTGAAGCCTTCACCATGAGTGATAGTGTGATTTGTGTGGGAGAACCTGTGTTCTTTCAGGATACTCTGGCACCTTACGTACAAACTTTTACCTGGGATTTTGGCGACGGAAAACGATTGGACAATGTACATAATCCAACACATACCTGGGATAATCCGGGAAGTAAAACGGTTTGGCTGATCGGAAATTATCTGATTTGTCCGAGCGATTCGGTTTCAAGAATAGTAAATGTGGATGCCTATCCAACGGTGAATCTTGGACCCGATACATCGATCTGTCCGGGATTAACCGCCACCATACTTTTAACTAATCAAAGCAGTGTGGGTGGACTGGCCAATCTCTGGAATACGGGAGAAACGTCAAATGCCATTGCTATTAACCAACCCGGTCATTACTGGTTACAGGTTACGTCGGGTAACGGAGAATGTAAGAGTACCGATAGTATATGGGTGAAGCGCGATTGTTACCTCAACATTCCGAATTCATTTTCTCCAAACGGAGATGGTCGAAACGATTACTTTATTCCAAGGGAACTTCTATCCAGTGGCGTCGTCACATTCGAAATGAGCATCTACAACCGTTGGGGCGAATTAATTTTCCAGACAAACGCTATTGACGGACGCGGATGGGATGGAAAATACAATGGAGTAGATCAGAATGTAGGTGTTTATGTGTATCTGATTGATGTGAAGTTTGCCAATAATGTAAGCAAAAACTTCACCGGAAATCTGACGCTGTTACGATAGTTTCGCTTGAACGATGATGTTCAGACGTATTATTCAGATTATTCTGTGCTGTTTACTGTATGTGCCCCTTCAGGCTATCCCTTCTTCATGGGTAGGCTCTGATAGTTTATTTCATCAACCGGGCTTAAACAGCCCTTCTGCCCGAACGGCTTCTGTAATAGAATCAGCTCTTCAGCATTACAGCACCCCGGGTACTGCGGTTCGAATTCTTCCTCATGCCGGTGAAAACCGTACCCTCCCTTTTCTCCTGGCACTGGCTTTATTATTTATTGTGGCCTTACTGAAACTGGTATACGCTAGATATTTTCATAACCTCATGGGAATATTTACATCCTTTCAGATTTCAAAACGCCAAATGCGGGAACAGCTCGATATGGATGCCCGTGCTTCGGTATGGTTCACCTTGCTTTTTTTTCTGAGTTTAGCCTTTGTCCTGTTTCAGATTATTCCTGCCGGGCAAATTCATCCCTGGTTACAGCATCCGTTGAAAGGCTATCTTTTTTGTCTTCTTCTTTCGGTTCTGGTTTGGTCATTACGCTTTCTCCTGTTATGGCTCTTTGCCTGGATATTTGACGGTCGTGACGAAGTGAAGCCCTATATTTTCAGCACCCGTCTCAGCAACGAATTTTTGGGCATGGTGTGGACACCGATTTGCCTCATCCTGATTTGTGGTCCGGAACCATTTAAAAAACCATTCATCATGTTGGCCTTGTTCTGTGGATTAGCCATTCTTTTGTTCAACTATATTACCAATCTGAAGCGCTTAAGAAATATGTTCGGCGCTAGTTTTGTACATTTTTTGTTATACCTTTGCGCCTTTGAAATACTGCCTGTAGCGGTTTTAGTAAAAATGTTCAGGTATGGGTTTTAATTTAAAGAACAGACAGATTACTGGACTTTATGAGTAAAGTGTTATCAAGCAAGACAGCCCCCAAAACTGTTCCGTCAAAGAAAGCGGCCTCTGGAACTGCTGCTAAAGCGTCCAAAGTGGCAGCTGAAAAAGTAACAAAAAAGGCAACGGCGGCCCGGGAAGAAAAAGCAAAAACGGCTACTGTAAAAAATACGGTCAAGGAAATTAAGTCTGTACTGATTACACAACCTCGTCCCGATTCCGATAAATCGCCTTATTTTCAGCTGGAGAAAAAGTATAATATCACCTTCGACTTTTGTCCTTTTATTCTTGTTGAAGGGGTACCGGCCAAAGAATTTCGTCAGCAGCGGGTCGATATTGGGGCCCATACAGCCATCATCTTCAACAGCCGCAATGCCATCGATCACTTCTTTCGTATTTGCGAAGAATTGAAAATTAAAGTGTCTCCCGATCTGAAATATTTCTGTATCACGGAAGCGGTAGCACTCTATCTGCAAAAGTTTATAGTGTACCGGAAGCGAAAAATCTTCTTCGGTTCCGATGGTACTACGCATAGTATGCTGGATGTGATTGCAAAATGTAAAACCAAAGAACGTTTTCTGGTACCCGTGAATGATATCAACCGGAATGAAATTCTTGAGTGTATGGCTAAAAATGAATTAGAATATTCTGAAATCGTTTTATACCGTACGGTAGTGAATGATGTGAAAAGTGTTCTGAAGAAGGCACATGATATGATTGTGTTCTTTACCCCCGGAGGCGTTCGTTCACTGTTCGAAAATCAGCCACGCTTTAATCAGAACGGAACCATTTTGGGTGCATTTGGTCCCATTACCACCAAAGCTGCCGAAGATGCCGGTTTGGAATTGCAGATCAAGGCCCCGATGCCGAATGCCCCGTCTATGGTATCAGCCATTGACAATTTTCTCTCGCAGTTTTTCAAAAAGAAATAGGTTTACTCGCTCCCTTTCTGTTCCTGCAGCGCCCGCTCTCTTTTTTTCTTTTCCCAGCGTTCACGTTGAAGATCATCGTAGTGAAGAAACTGATCGTTACGTAAAACCTTCCGGAACAGAGAATCCCTGTTACGAAGAATTCGAATGGTAGCCTGTTTCTTTTCATCCTCGGCCGGTTTACTGGCATACAACGAATCGAAACGTTGTGATACCATCAGGTTAATGGCATAAATTCCGGCAAATTGATTACTGTCCAGGTTCAGATCGTTGAACATCTCCTTCGAATAACGCATGGCTTTTTCTTCCGGTGTTTTTCGAACATAGTGTTGCGCCTGTGCGGTATATACACCCGCAAGGAGGCCCATCAGGATTACAGATTTCATATTTCATGGTTGGTTTGGTTGTTTGGTTGTTGAAGTATGCAAGGAATTTAACCTCCGAATACTCCTTTTAGCAGGGATCCGACTCCTTCTTCCTGCTTAGTGTTTTTTCCGAATCCGGAAAGCAGTCCGCTTAAATCGTCAATATTCACAGAGCCGTCGTGATTCTGATCCAATGCAGATCCTCCCATGTTCTGAAGTACCGAACTAAAGTCGATACCACCCGGAAGACCACTGCCAGGCAATTCTACCGGACTACCCTGTGAACTGTTTCCACCCACCAGCGAACCAATGATGCCATTAATATTGAATGAAGTATCGGAAGCATCATTTGTTTTGCTGACCAGTTTGGATAATATGGTGGGAACAATTGATTTGGCAATGCCAGATGCTCCGCTGGCATCCAGACCAAATTTTTCCATCAGACCACCACTCAGGTTTTTAATAATATTTCCGGCTATGGGATGATCTGCGGATACAGATCCGGAACCGGTAAACATTCCAAGTATATTTTTTAATCCACCCTGCGAAAGGGTATTTTTTAATTCACCGAAAATAGAATCGGTGGCAAAGCCTATCGCGTGATTATTTTGTTCGTTTGGTATAGCCGGGTTGTCAATAATTTCACTTTGTGATTCACTCTGAACCAGTTTGAAAAGTTGCTCGAGCATTTTCTTGATTTTTAGAAAGTAAAAGTAACGGGAAAAAGTTAGCTGCATACCCGTGGTGGATAAGTTCAGGGGCTGAATCAACGTTTAAACAGCTGTATTTCGCCTGTTTGTCGCACGAACCTATACCCAGGAGGAATCGTAAAACGCGCACATCCATCCTTCACCCAAAGGTCGTACTGTGTACCGGGATGTTCGGTATACCGGGTACTGTTTTCGGAAGATGAGAAAATAGAAATCGTTTTACCCCGGCGTTGCAAATAATAGGTGATACCGGGAACGAAATAATCAAAATCACGGCTATCGTTGTAGATCGAAGTAATATGGTTTGTGATACACCAATCGGCAGTTTCTTTCACCTGACGATCCAGTGTCCGGCTCCAGTTGAGGAAGCGATGTGTATGCGACTGATAACTGAAAAAGAAGACCATGATGCCGGTAAAAACCAGGGTAGCCCATTTCAACTGTTTAAACGACCATTGTAAAAGAATAATCAGTGCAATAAGAGGAAGCCATATCATGAAACCCAATGTGCGGGGTGGCGGAAAAATGTGACTTGTGAATGCAATAAAAAAAGGAAAAAGAGAAAACAATAAACAGAGGATCAGGCCACGCGGGTTTTGAATACGGAACATGTTGTATGCGATTAAACCTGTAGCCATCCAAAGACCAAACGGATTTCCAACCAGGAAGTCGGATAGGTCATGATACGCAGCCAGTATAGTAGAAAGAGACAGGGTTTGAGCGGAAGAAACGGCGGCCAAACCCGGTGTAATACCCGTTCCCAGTAACATGGGAGTAAAGAACAATACATGAAACGCTGCAAGGAATAAAATATATACTACAGGTTTTTTCCATGATTGTGCGGTGGAGAAGAGAAAATAAAAACCCATAAACATACTGTGAGCCACCACGAAATAAAAATGAGAAAGCATACTGGCTGTTCCGCCTGCCTGTAGCAGAGCTAGTACAAACAAATGAGAAGTGCGGATCTCTTTTTTCAGCATGCAGAAAGTATACCATAGAACCAGCAACGAAAATGTAACTTCAAGAAGTACACCCCGTGCATACATCATATAAAAAACCACCAGAGGCCAACAGGCAAAAACCAGCACGCCTGAAACAGCCACCCATTCATTTTTAATAAAATACATTTAA
>CAYWKR010000045.1:0-9843 GCA_964458785.1 uncultured Bifidobacterium sp.
TGTTGAAGCACCCTATTATAACGAATCAGTGATTGCAGGTAGTCGGAAGAAACCTGTCCTATCATGGTATCGAGAAATCGCCGGCGAAGTTCTCCTGCCCCACTGATAAGCTCTGTGTCATCGGGGGCAATAAAAATGCAGGGGAAACGACCGATATGACTTGAAAACTGTTTGCAGGGTTCCTGATCCAGACTAAATTCCTTACGACCGTCTTCACGCAAAATACATGTTACTTCATGCGGCTTTAATTCCTCCAGGGTGGCATCGATACGGAATCCCTGATTTCCATTCCTTACATTGTGCTGATCGCTGTGCGCAAAATAACTTCGGGTAAAGCAGGCGTAATGCACGGCATCCAGTATGGTGGTTTTTCCCGAACCATTAGGGCCGGTGATACATACAATGCGACCCGGTGTTTGAAATGAAGCCTTTTCGTAATTTCTGAACTGTATAAGTTTCAAGCGGGTACATCGCATTCCGGCAAAGATACTTCGCCCATTTTGAAGCTGTATAAAGCATGATACCGATTACTTCGAATTGGTATCTTTACGACATGAACCGCTTCTTTCAAAACATAATCCCGTTCTTCGTTCCGGTCTTTCTTTCCTGCCCGCTTCAGGCTCAGCATCCGTCAAAATGGGTAAATCCGTTTATCGGTACCGGTGGCCATGGACATACCTTTCCGGGGAGTACCTATCCGTTCGGGGCCTGTCAACTGAGTCCGGATACCCGGCTGGAAGGCTGGGACGGTTGCAGTGGGTATCATTATAGCGATTCTGTAATTTATGGATTCAGTCATACCCATCTCAGTGGTACCGGTTGCAGCGATTATGGTGATATCCTGCTGATGCCTGTAATCCATGAAACGGCCATGGATCAGTATCAGTATGCTTCTTTATTTCATCATCAACAGGAAAAAGCCTCCCCGGGTTTTTATTCGGTGTTACTCGAAAAAGATTCTGTTTTCTGCGAACTGACTTCCACCCTTCATGGTGGTATTCACCGCTATACCTATCCCGGACAAGGCGGCGAATATGTAGTATTGGATTTGAAACATCGCGATCAGGTACTGGCAAGCCGCATTGAAAAAGTGGATGACTATACCCTGAGGGGATATCGTTTTTCGAAAGCCTGGGCGCAGAATCAAAAAGTATTTTTTGAAATCCGGTTCTCAAAACCTATACAGGAAATACGCTATGAAGCACCCGGAGGTAGCAGCCTTACCAGCTTTCAGGCCACAGAGCAATCGCTTCATGTTTTACTCCGTTTCAAGCAGGAATCAGAACAGAACGAAACGCAGGTCCCCCTGCTGGTTAAAGTAGCTATCAGCGGAGTAGATGAAGAAGGTGCTTCAAATAATCTGAAGAAAGAAATGACTCATTGGAATTTTGAACAGTACATGACAGAAGCTGAAGCGGCCTGGGATAACGAACTGAATAAAATTAAAGTAAAGAAATCGGCAAGGGAGAATACTATTTTTTATACTTCTCTGTATCATGCCATGATTCATCCCAGCTTATACAGTGATGTAGACGGGCGGTACCGGGGACGTGATGACCGTATACATGAAACCCATGGAACCTTTGATTATTATACCGTATTTAGTTTGTGGGATACCTACCGGTCGCTGCATCCTTTATTGAATATCATTGACCCCAAACGGACCCGCGATTTTATCCATACTTTCATCAGGCAGTATGAAGAAGGCGGACGCTTGCCGGTTTGGGAATTAAGCAGCAATGAAACCAATTGTATGATAGGGTATCATGTGGTGAGTGTTATCTGGAATGCGTACGCCAGCGGTATACGGGATTTTAATCAGGAGAAAGCCTTTGAAGCGATGAAGGCCATTGCCACGTCATCCAGCGATTATTATAACGATCTTCCGCTCGATGATGAACCGGTAGCCCATGGTTCACCCACGCCGTCAAAACCCACCTTATATCCTGAAGCGCGTAAAAGAGCCGCCGATGCCGATGCCCTGGAAAGTTATATGCGCTACGGATATGTACGTTGCGACGATTCGCATGAGAGTGTGAGCAAAACACTGGAGTATTCGTATAACGACTGGTGTATTGCCCAAATGGCAGCTGTTTTACATCATAGCGATGATTATGCCTATTATATGAAGCGAAGCACCCACTGGATGAATGTGTTGGATCCCGGAACCGGTTTTATGCGTGCACGAAAAAATGGCACCTTATACGAACCCTTTTCACCCTATACCGTCGACAATAATTACACCGAAGCCAATAGCTGGCAATACAGTTTCTATGTACCACATGATATAAAAACCTTAAAGGATGTACAAGGCGGGGAAGAACTGTTTGAAAAAAAACTGGATGCCCTTTTCGAAGCCGAAACAGCCACCAGGGGGCGGGAGCAGGCCGATATCACCGGCTTAATCGGACAATATGCGCATGGCAACGAACCCAGTCATGCTATCGCCTACCTATACCGTTTTTGTGGCAAACCGGAAAAAACGCAGGCACTGATCGACCGTATTCTGGATAGCTTTTATACCGATCAGCCGGATGGGTTGATTGGGAATGAAGACTGCGGACAAATGAGTGCATGGTATGTGATGAGTGCCCTCGGTTTATATGAACCGTGTCCGGGAATGGCTACCTACGACACTATTGATGCCCGTTTTCAATGGAAGAATGCAGTAGCTAATCCAAAGAAAAACGATTTACCCCCGTATCAGAAAGTACATACCACGGCAAGTCCGGCACTGGAAAAGGTTCCAAGAATTTTCTCTCAACCCGTTGCGCTTCATTTTATGCCATGGAGCGATCCGGATCCTATGTATTCGTATCGTATTCATTATTCGTTGAACCATGGAGCGTGGGAACTGTACGATTCATTGCACGAAAAGCAGGTAAACGAAAACAGTTCCATTCGTTTTTACGCTTCATCACTCACACACGGTTCAGTATCAAGTTGCAGTGCCGAAAAAGGATGTGGTTACGATCTCATTGAAAATATCGAATCCGTGTCGCCGGTTCAGGAATGTACTATTACACGACTCCCTTCCGACCGACAAATTATACTGCATTCCACTTTTAACCCCTCTTATCATGCCGGAGGAGCAAGTGGACTAATGGATGGTATTTATGGAAAACTGAATTGGCGGGCCGGCGACTGGCAGGGATATCAGGGGCAGGATGTGGAAGTGGTTATGGAACTGAACGAAAGCAAATCCATACATGAAGTAGGCGCTCATTTTTTAGAAGACCAGAATTCATGGATCTTTTATCCAAAATCGGTGGCTTTTTTTATTGGCGAGGATAGTGTACACTGGAAAAAGGTAGCCGATATTCCGACGGGTAAATCAGATCATAATCTGGAAACAACCATGTGTCGCTTTGGACAAGTTCTGGCTGGAGAAAAAGCACGGTATATTAAAATGATCGCACGCAATTTTGGCCCTATGCCACAGTGGCATGAAGGACGGGGTGCACCCACGTTTATTTTCATCGATGAACTGGAAGTAAAGTAATTTGAAGTTGAAAAAATCAGAACTGTTCAGTTCAAAGCAACCAAGGGAAACTATATGCTTTTTGGGCCGGATGCTTTCAACGAAGAAGAGTAATTGTTTTTAATTAGCTCAGGTAAGCTAAATCCTAATGGTAGCTTGTACCATGACCGAAGCGGTATACGCAGGTTACTGAATCATACATCTAAGTTCTATCGAATTCAATGGACCATCCGTAATTTTCAGCCGATTCCGATTATCGTAAATCCACTACTTCCACGCCGGGATATTTCTTCTGGTTGAATACAAACACGGCATCAGCCAGTGCCGGATTAGGCGTATATCCTGAAACGGTATACGAATAAATATTTCCGTTTTTCTCGTACATTTTACCACCGGCTACCACAGCCCCTTTATCGATCATTAATTCAATTTTACTGAACTGTTTCGATTTATTGGTAGGTACCAGAAGAATCACATCCACTTTCTTACCACCCAGACTTTGTTCTCCGCTGTAGCGATAAGTATATTCCTTATCGTAAAAATTAGTAAACAATTTAGTGGGTGTAAAACTGTTCTCATTTGCATCAAAACTGCTGATCTGTACTTCATTGCTTTCCTTCATGTAGGTCCAGATGGTCTTGTTATCGCACCATATCTCCTGTCCGTTCAGATTTACATAATACTTGTTCCCTTTCATGGAAACATTTCCTTTTTTTGTTTGCGGCCTGGTATTTTTTGCTCCGTTGATGGTAATACTGAAAGCGGCCTTTAACGATTTCAACGATTTTACATTGGCACTTACCTTATCTAAAATGGCCTTTGCTTTCTGGTCGTTCTGCGCTCCGGCAAGCGTGTATGTAAAGATGGCAAGAAACCCCAGCACAAAAATTCTCATGAACTTTTTTTTAAGGGCGTAAAGATGATAAACTATTTGCAACCGGCGCAGGCTACTTTGTATGTCGATTGTTAATGCTTCTGAATGGTATAGTACGCACAGGTCGTTACAAAGTTTCTGAAGAAGGGCAATGCTCCCAGCCAGGCATATTGCACCCGGGGTTTAAGGTTGAATTTGTAGCGATAAATCGGATTGAAGAGATACCACTGACGCTGCACAATATCGTACCCCGATTCCTTACAGATTTTTTCAAAACGCTCAATGGAAATACCTGTTTCTTTTACATCCATCAGGGTTTCCACGGTATGATTATTTTCTCCGGCTATTTTCAAAAACCCTTTGAACAGCGATTTAGGCAAGAGATGGTAATAAGGCAGGCGGGATGTAATCCATTTTCGTGCAATTTGCTGATGGCCGCCAAACGGCATATACCAGGGAGGAAAACCAAAGAAGATTTGTCCCTTTTCTTTAAGCAATTCCTTCATGAAAGGAATAAAAGCTTCCTGATGATGAATATGCTCGATCACATCTTTGAGTATGATTAAATCGAAGGCATTACGGTATTTGAGTAAAAACTGTTCTTCGTACACATTCTGATTCATGATCGTCATACGTCCGGAACGGATCTCTTCGCTCAGAAACTCATGTGCCAGATCAATTCGGGGTTGATCCAGATCCACACCAACACATTCGCACCCGAGTTCAAAAAATGGTTTTAATACACCGCCTTCACCACAGCCTATTTCCAGCACGCGCATACCCGGAGAAACTGAAAGTGTTTTTTGCACGAATGGCAATACATATTCCTTTGCGTTTTCAGCCTGCTGTTCAAATCGCAGTCGGTGATTGGTATGATGTTCAAATGCCATGGGAGGCGAAAATAAGAAAAAAACAATCGTTTCACATGAGGTATCGCTGTCTTCGGTGAATTCAATTCCCGATCGGGCTACAGGCTACTCTTGAACTATTCTTTTCCCTTGATCAGATCAGGTGTTAACGAGTTTAAGATGGCTATTTGCGTTTGAATACTTTTATCGTGTATCAGTTGAAACAACTGTGTAATAAAAAGGGCATCCAGTCCGCTGTGTTGTCCCCACCCCGTACGGCTTTCCACAATATCGCGCCAGCGTTCGGCCTGATAAATAGGCATATTATTTTGTGCTTTAATTTCGCCCAAAATCTTCACCATATCCATTCGTTTCCCGATGAGTTCTACTAATTCGGCATCCATGGAATCCAACATTTGTCTGATCTCTTCAATTTTACCGCTTCCATCGGTAGCCTCACCCTGTCGCAAGACCAGATGCTGTAAAAGCTTGTTTAACCGGTCAGGCGTTATTTGCTGAGCGGCATCACTTAATGCCTGATCCGGATGAGGATGCGATTCAATCATCAAACCATCGAAATCGAGATCCATAGCTCGCTGGGCTACCGGAAGTAACAACTCACGATTGCCGCAAATATGACTAACATCGCAGAACACCGGCAAATCGGCATAACGGCGTTTTAATTCAATGGGGATAGCCCAGATGGGTTTGTTCCTGTATTTTGAACCGATATCATACGATGAGAATCCGCGGTGTATGGCAGCCAGATGGGTGATGCCGCTTTTCAATAAACGTTCAATACCTCCGCTCCACAACTCCACATCCGGGTTCACCGGGTTTTTAATCATCACCCCCAGCGAAGTTCCTTTTAAAGCATCGGCAATTTCCTGAACAAGAAACGGATTCACACTGCTACGTGCGCCAATCCATACGGCATCTACTCCGTACCGTAAGGCCAATTCCACTTGTTCGCTCCCGGCCACTTCGGTACATACCGGCAAATTCGGATACCGCCGTTTCAGGTCCTGAATCCATTGCAGTGCTTCTTCACCCCGGCCTTCGAACATTCCTGGTTTCGAACGGGGTTTCCAAACTCCTCCCCGCATCATATGTACCGGCAATGTACTTAATGCGGCAGCCATCGATTCGAGTTGTACCTCGTCTTCGATACCACAGGGACCTGCAATAATAAAAGGTTTATGCTGGCGAAACCGGTTCATGAATTACTTAAACGCATTGATGCCGGTTACATCCATTCCGGTAATCAAAAGATGTACATCATGAGTACCTTCGTACGTAACCACCGATTCCATATTCATCATATGGCGCATAATGGGATACTCTCCGGTAATGCCCATACCGCCGTGCATTTGACGGGCTTCGCGGGCTACTTCCAACGCCACTTCGCAACTGTTTCGCTTGGCCATACTCACCTGCTGTGGTGTAGCTTTCCCTTCATTCATCAATACGCCAAGACGCCATACCAACAATTGTCCTTTGGTAATTTCGGTAATCATTTCAGCCAGTTTCTTTTGCTGAAGCTGGAAGGAAGCAATGGGTTTTCCAAACTGAATTCGCTCTTTGCTATAACGAAGGGCACTATCGTAACAATCCATGGCCACTCCTAAGGCGCCCCAGGCAATTCCATAGCGTGCCTTCGTGAGACATCCGAGAGGACCTTTCAAACCCTGCACATTCGGAAAAATATTTTCTTTGGGCACTTTTACCTGATCGAATACCAATTCACCGGTACAACTGGCACGTAAGCTCCACTTCCCATGAATTTCCGGTGTGGTAAATCCTTCCATTCCACGCTCTACTACCATACCTCGAATAATCCCTTGTTCGTCTTTTGCCCATACTACCGCTATATCGGCAAAGGGTGCATTACTAATCCACATCTTTGATCCGTTCAGAATCACATGATCGCCGGCATCCTTGATAGTGCTAAGCATACTATCGGGATTACTTCCCGCATCGGGTTCGGTTAATCCGAAACATCCCAACCACTCGCCACTGGCCAGTTTCGGCAAATATTTTTTTCGTTGTTCCTCACTTCCGTAAGCGTAAATTGGATACATCACTAAACTTCCCTGCACACTGGCGGTACTGCGCATTCCACTATCGCATCGTTCAATTTCCTGCATCATCAGGCCATACGAAATATAATCGAGGCCACCCCCGCCATACTCGGCCGGAATAGTTGGACCAAATACGCCCAATTCACCCATTTGTGGAACCAGATGTTTGGGGAAATGGCAATTTTGTGCCCATTCTTCAATATTCGGACTTACTTCCTTTTTAATCCATGAACGAACCATATCCCGAATGAGTTTATGCTCATCGGTTAATAAATCATCCAGTATATAATAATCGGGGTGTTGATACAGATCCTGTGCCATGACTTAATTTTTGAGGCGCAAAGATAAAGGAGAGATGAGTAGAATATGGTATTCCCGGTATGAATTTGAACACGCTGTATTTTTCATGTGGTAATCATTCGGTTTGAGGCGTCTGTTCAGGCCTTCCATTCAGCTTGCATTAAGTTCCTGATTGGCTGTTAGTACTCTACTATAATTCCAATGGTGGGCAATACGGTACCGCTACCATTGCTGAGAAACTGCATCTGATACCGGGCCGGTGTACCGGAATTCGGGTCGGGAAGCGGATTGCCATTACTATCGCGTTTCACCGTGAGTATATCCTGTTCTTTTGCTACAAATCCATACACATTCTGCACATCAAGAAAAAAGTTGAGGTTCCAGTGTTTAAAAAAGTACTTTTTATCGATGCGGATATCTAATTGATGATTCACAGGCAACCGGTTTTCATTTGCACGCTGGTAATTTATCTGGCCGCTTTGTGCCACATCCCAAATCACCGATACCGATGAAAGTACCGTATCGTATGGTGTATAAGGGCGACCACCGGTGAAACGAAATTTTCCTCCGATTTCCCAGCCCCGTTTTATTTTCTTCCCTAATGTGGCATTTACTATAAAGCGCTGATCCCAGTTGGAAGGACTGTAATCCCCGGTATTGGCATTGGTGAATTCACTTCTGAACAAAGTGACTGCCAACAGTCCGTACATGCCCTTATATAATTTTTGCTGCATAAATAATTCCAAACCATACGAACGGCCAGTTGAAACCGATTGCACGGATTCGTTGCCCACCACACCAAAATCACCACCGGTATTGGCAAGCGATAATCCCCGGCTAACACTTTGAGGATACTGTGAATACTTCTTATAAAAACCTTCCATGCTGAATCGCAAATTGGTAGGCAGGCTGTATTCCAGTCCACCCACCGCCTGTGCACATTGTATGTATTTCAGTTGGTTCAATTTATTGATATACACATTATCGGCATTTTTAAATCCTAAGGTAGTATAGGCCGGCAACTGATAATAAAGTCCGGAATTCAGATTCACAAAAAGGCGTTCTGTCATTTTATAGGAAGCTGAAAAACGGGGTGATAATTGCTTCAGCAGATTCTGCATACTGGATGAATAGGTATTTCCATCAGCCCGGATTCCTAAACTCAGGGTCAGTGCGTCGCGAAATAAAGAGCGACTAACTTGTCCGAAAGCAGCATACTTTATAAAATCTATTTCCGACTCGTATTGTATCGTATCTATAACGCCGCCAGGTATTGTCAGCACATTGTAGGTGTAATTATTGTATTTCACATATTCGGCACCCACCCCATAATTTAGTTTCCATGCACCCGAACGAATTGTATTCTCGGCCCGGAATTTGTTTTCAATTTCCTGACTTTGGTATTTCAGTGTCACCGGTTGATTCGCATCATTATTCCTGTATTTGAAAGAATAATTATCAAACATATTCCGGCTGAGTACCAGCGTTTGAAAACTATTCTTTTTGTAATGTTTATACACTATACCATTCGTATAATTCCATTGCTTTTGTTCCGGCAGTACACCGAGAATATACTTCTGACTTTCGGTTTTGTTACTTTGTGTATTTAAAACGGCATTATCGTAAGCACCAAGCAATAAATAGGTCAACTCATTTTTAGGGTTCAGACTGACTTTATATTTCACCTGTACATCGTTATAGGTGGGAAGAAAAGGAAGATCGAGTGCGGTGAAAAGAAACTTCAGATACGATCTTCTGACACTCACCATTAAACCGCTTTTTGCATTCAATGGCCCTTCAGCCCGTAACCCAATATCACTGCTTCCTAACGTGAAAGCCCCATGCCAGCCATCACTCCGCGGATTCTTCATTTTAAAATCGAGCAAGCCACTCAGTAGGTTTCCCCTGTTCGCCGGAAAGGCTGCTGAATAGTATCCCACATCCTGTAAAAAATCCACATTCAAAATACCTACCGGTCCGCCATTCGCCCCCTGAGTGGCAAAGTGATTTAAATTCGGTATTTCCATACCATCGAGATAAAAACGGTTTTCAGATGGCCCTCCTCCCCGTATTATCAAATCGTTTCGATAGCCCACACTGGAACCTACACCGGGCAGGCTTTGAATTACTTTACTGATGTCGCGTCCGCCACCCGGATTACGCTGTATTTCATTCACTCCAATATTTTTAAGTGAAAGCGGACTTTCCTCTGTTTTATCCTTCCGGACTTTTTCACTAATTCTGACTTCCCGCATACCC
>CAYWKR010000046.1:0-9816 GCA_964458785.1 uncultured Bifidobacterium sp.
CTGTGCAATGGCTGGGGAAATGAAGGGTGGGCAGAAGTGCAGGTCAATGGGGGCGAGGCGCCGTATACTTATTGGTGGTCAACGGATCCTCCTTCTTCCAGTGCCCGGATTGAAAACCTGTATTACGGATGGTATTTCGTTCAGGTGACGGATGCTACCGGATGTGAATTAAAAGATACCGTGTTTATCGAACCGGGACCCTGTTGCGAAAATGTCTATCTGCCGAATGCCTTCACTCCTAATGGCGACGGGAAGAATGATAACTGGAAAGCAGTGAGCAGTACCGGTATGCTGATTGATCATTTTGCTATTTATGACCGGTGGGGAAAAGAAGTATGGCATACCCGCGATCAGCGTGAATTCTGGGATGGAACTATAGGAAACCGTCCGGCAGAAACAGGAGTATACTTTTACCTGTTGCGTTATCAGTGTATGGATGATGGCAAAAATTATATACGGAAAGGCGATCTCACTTTGATGCGGTAATCAGAGTTGATGACAAACTTCCTGCAATAATTGTTTATTTTTTACCTCCCGTCGAAAGATCAGATTTTTTAAATCGCTGGCTTCATAGCGAAGAAAGTGTTTGAATTTAAGTTTCAGAATGGGGAAGGCTTGTTGCCCCCGCTTGTATTGCCGGTACATATAAAACCAGTGTTCAGGAAACATCATGGCAGCAAATAAAATGGTGCCAATAGAGAACAGACTCTTCTTTCCGTTTCCAAAAAGAAAGAAATACAAACCAGCTTCGTCACGCATTCCGGTATCATAATCCAGCAGTACATGAAATACATCATGGCGTTCCAGTTTGGGAATGGGTTCTAGTTGTTCCTGTAGCAGAAATTCACCTAATGCCCGGCCCAGCGAATCGG
The DNA here is from genome assembly GCA_964458785.1 of uncultured Bifidobacterium sp. GTDB lineage: Bacteria > Bacteroidota > Bacteroidia > Chitinophagales > Chitinophagaceae > OLB11. Next base: position 873 of record CAYWKR010000046.1, read on the forward strand.
ATGGATAACAAAGTAAATCCCGGGTTTGAAGTCCCCAGGGTTTTCGGTTTTTATGAAACAGGCTATGGGCCAGAATAGCCCGGTGTAAAAGATAAACAGTAAGGCGTTCCCGAAGCCCCTGCGCTTTCCGTGAAACGGTGAGTGTACTCTTCATTGTAATGATTTGTGCTAAAACGGATTCCCGCTCCGGAATGGTAAAATCACCAATTAATAATATCTTAAAAGAAGAGATTAGGCTTCGTTTCGTTTTCTACTCCCTTCATACAATTCATACCCTAACAAACGCGCTTCCAGCGATCCATTGAACAGTTTGATCCGGGAAACGGGTTTTAGTCCAACCGATTTAATGGCCTCTGCATTCGCGGTCAGAATCCAGGCTTTACAACCGCTGTATTCTCTTTTTAAGGTATCCCCGATTTTACGGTAGAACGAGTCGGTATCAATTTCAATTCGTTCGTTATACGGAGGGTTGATGACTTTGTGCATGGGTTCTGTAACAGGTCGTTTACGGTTAAAAAAATCGGCCTGATGTACCGTTATTATTTCATCAAGTTGTGCCTGATGGATATTTTCCCTGGCAATTTTTACATTTTTGAAATCAAGATCAGCCCCTTGAATACTACACGCCGGAATGATGCTTTGTTGTACTAACTCATCCTTCAGCTTTTGAAATAAAGCGGAATCAAAATCCTGCCACTGTTCAAAGGCAAAATCGTTCCGGTGAATATTGGCTGGAATGTTCGCAGCCATCATAGCCGCTTCGGTGAGTAAGGTACCACCGCCACACATAGGATCGTAGAAATGGGTTTTCTGATCCCAGCCCGAAAGGTAAATGATACCTGCAGCTAATACTTCATTCAGTGGTGCCTGATGAACAGCCGTTTTATACCCCCGGATATGAAGCGATGCACCGGAACTGTCGAGCGACAGATTACATTGATCTTCATGAATATGTACATTCAAACGAAGATGTGGTTTTTGGGTATCTACAGAAGGGCGCTTTCCATAGCGGTCGCGAAAATGATCCGCAATAGCATCCTTGGTTTTCAATGCTATATATTTCGAATGGGTAAATCGTTTCGAAAACACCGTGGCATCGATGGCAAAGGTTTGATCGGTATCGAAATACTTTTTCCATTCGATCTGATACACCTGCCGGTACAACTCTTCTTCGCTTTGCACCTTGAAATGATGAATAGGAATCAGTATTTTAATGGCTGTACGGCAACACAGATTGGCCATCCACATCAAACGCTGATCTCCACGAAAGCGAACCATACGTTGTCCGCGATGAATATGTTGAGCTCCCAATTGTTTTAACTCCGTTTCAAGCACTTCTTCCAGCCCGAACAACGTTTTGGCCACCATTTCGAAAACAACCGACATGCTGCAAATGTAGTGAAAGCAAATTTGTATCTTAGCAAGACGATTTCAGCTATGGAACCTTCCATTCGCCAGTATATCACCGATTATGTGGATCCCCGGTTTAAAAAAGAGGAGGATCTTCCGTTTCCAACCTTTATTCAATCGCTTGCGAAGCATACTATCATCACAGAAGTAGGTACAGTGGAGCGCTTTGGATATTATTTGAAGGAAGGGATTGTTAAAATCTCTATGCTGCGCGACGGAGAAGAACGTATTCTGGAATTTTTCTTTCCGGGTAGTTTTTTCTGCTCGTATACGTCCTTTTTAAGCCAGCAACCTTCGGAGGTTTGGGTGGAAGCGCTCACCGATTGTGTGGTGGAAGTGTTACGATATGATGACATGCAAAAAGCATATAGCCATTCTATTATCGCGAATAAAATGGGGAGAATCATTACCGAGTATTATTATATCAGAAAAACCGAGCGGGAGAAAAGTTTTTTAACCGATTCGGCTCCCGAGCGATACAAAAAGTTGATGGAGTACCGACCCGAACTGGTTCAACAAATACCCGTTAAAATGATCGCACAGTATCTTGGAATTCAACCCGAAAGTTTAAGCCGTATCCGAAAAGAACTAAGCAAAACGGGTCATGAGCATTAGCGTTTTGACCCTACAAAGGTGAAATCATATTTCGGAGACTGTCACGCAGAATCGGCTGGTTAAGCCAGATCTGAATTTGAAATTACACTGTAGGGATTGAAGTACATGGTAGATCACACTGGACGCAGAGCAGGGAGGTATTAGCTGAAAGATTTTACGTAAGTGGTTTATTGCAAAGGACGCGAAGGGAAAGAATCGCAAAGGACGCAGGGCAGGGAAGTATTAGCTGAAAGATTTTACGTAAGTGGTTTATCGCAATGGGCGCAAAGGGAAAGAATCGCAAAGGACGCAGAGCAGGGAGTTATTAGCTGAAAGATTTTACGTAAGTGGTTTATCGCAAAGGGCGTGAAGGAAAAGAATTAACGTTTATATCATATTCGTAAGGGGCGTGACAAGAGTGAAGCGCGACTTTCGCTACTGATTCGGACATAAACTATTCAAAGGCTGACCAAACTCGTTTAACACCGGCAGATTGTATTCCTTGGCAGTTGAATTTTAAGCACTCGTGGGTTTCAGTATGGCGTTTATTTGTCTGGCCAGCGCGATATCCTTTTCAGTGATCCCATTCATTTCATGAGTATTTAAAACGAGACCTACCCTGTTATAACAATTGGTGAATTCGGGATGATGGTTCGCTTGTTCTGCCAGTATTCCAACCTGTACGATAAAAGCTAATGCTTCCTTGAAATTGCCAAAAACAAAATCCGATGCAATGGCATTTTCCTGAAGCTGCCAGCCCGGTATTCCCAATAAGGCACTCGCTATCTCATTCTCTTCGAGTAGCCGGGACATCAGATTTCTCTGTTTTCGTCAAAGGCTTCCAGTTCATTGGCCACTTCGGTCAGGAAACTGGCACCCAATGAACCATCCACAATCCGGTGATCGTAACTTAATGAGAGATACATCATATGACGGATGGCTATCACATCGCCTTCCTTCGTCTCCAGTACCATAGGTCTTTTCTTAATGGCACCTACTGCTAATATCGCAACCTGAGGCTGATTGATAATCGGGGTACCCATTAAACTGCCAAAAGTGCCCACATTGGTTAATGTAAACGTACCTCCTTGTGTATCATCCGGTTTTAATTTATTGGAACGGGCATTGGCAGCCAGCATATTCACTTCACGGGTCAGGCCAAACAGGTTTTTAGTGTCGGCATTTTTTATCACTGGTACAATAAGGTTTCCACTGGGTAAGGCGGCAGCCATTCCAATATTAATGTCTTTTTTAAGAATTATTGTTTGACCATCCAGACTGCAATTGATCATGGGGTATTTACGGATGGCATTCACGATAGCTTCAATGAAGATGGGAGTGAACGTAATTTTTTCGTTGTATTTCTTCTCAAAACTGGATTTCACTTTATTTCTCCAGTTTACAATTTTAGTAACATCGGCTTCGGTAAAACTGGTCACATGCGGTGAAGTAGCTTTGCTCTTCACCATATGATCGGCAATCATTTTCCGCATGCGGTCCATCTCAATCAACTCTACATTTCCACTCACTACCTGTCCTGATGCCGGAGAAGCCACCGGATCCGGAACGGACGTGGCAACCGGTGCCGGGGTGTTTACCGGAGCCGTGCTGATGCCGCTCTTGCGTTGCGAAACATAGTGGAGAATATCTTTCTTGGTTACTCTTCCTTCATTACCACTTCCGGGTATTTGTTCCAATTCCGGTAAGCTCACCCCTTCTGATGCAGCAATATTCAATACCAGAGGCGAATAAAATTTATTGGATCCGGCCGGAGCTGTCGCTACTGGGGCAGCAACTGGTGCCGCTGCCGAAGCAGGAGAAACCGGCGGGGCTACCGGAGTTGCGGCGGTGCTTGCTGCCGGTGCCGGCGGCGGTGTTGGGGTGCTTCCTCCTGTTTGAATTCGGGCAATGACTTTTCCTACAGCAACCACATCATTTTCTTTGAATAATATTTCGGCCACAGTACCAGCAGCGGTGGAAGGTACTTCGCTGTCTACTTTATCGGTGGCAATTTCAAGCAGGGTTTCATCCATTGCAATAGAATCGCCTACTTTTTTTGTCCATTTCAAAATGGTGGCTTCCATAATACTCTCGCCCATTTTAGGCATAACCAGATCAACTAACGACATATGCTCGCGAATTTTAGGCGGTAAAGGTAAACAGAAATAGCTATTAAGCAATTGGCTATAAAGGCCGTAAGAACATTATTTCCGGCTATTGATTTCGTCGCGAATCTGAGCCGCCCGGATATAATCTTCTTTATCAAGTACTTCCTGCAGGAGGGTTTGCAATTCAGTCATACTCATTGATACCAAATCGTTTTTAGGTACCGGAACTTTTTGCAGTTTCTCTTCAGTACCGGGTTGGCGTAAGGTGCTTTCATCTAAATGCAGACCGGCTTGCTGCAGAATGTTTTCGTAAGTATAAATAGGACATTCAAAGCGCACCGCCAGGGCCAGTGCATCGGAGGTTCTGGAATCAATTTCAATCGATTCTCCGGCCGATTGGCAAATGAGTTTGGCAAAGAAAATGCCTTCATGAATCCGGTGGATCAGTATTTCAGTTAACTGAATATCAAAAGCATCCATCAGGTTTTTTATCAGATCATGCGTCAGAGGCCGACTGGGTGCCATATTTTCAAGAGCCACAGCAATGGCTTGAGCTTCAAAAGCACCAATCACTATGGGTATTTTACGTACTCCATTTACTTCACCCAATACAACGGCATAGGAGTGCGATTGTGTCACACTGTGCGACAAGGCAATAATTTCCAATTCCAGTTTCTTGCTGCTCATGGGCTGTTCTCGCAAAGGTAGGGAACTATTACGAAGCGCTTTGGGTGGCTTTAAACCGTTTAAAGGCTTCGTTTAATTTCGGTACAATCTCGAACGCATCACCCAATACACCATAATCGGCGGCTTTGAAGAAGGGTGCTTCCGGATCTTTATTAATCACAACAATGGTTTTAGAACTGTTTACTCCGGCCAGATGTTGGATAGCACCTGAAATACCAACAGCAATATATAAATTCGGACGAATGGTTCCTCCTGTTTGTCCAACATGTTCATGATGTGGCCGCCAGTGCGAATCGGCCACCGGACGAGAACAGGCTAAGGTGGCTCCTAAGGTGGTGGCCATTTCTTCTAATATGCCCCAGTTCTCAGGTCCTTTCATTCCACGGCCCCCACTCACCACTAATTCAGCTTCTGATAAAGGAACGGTGCCACTCACTTTATTCTGCGACTGTACCCGAATACTGAAATCCTGGTCGCGGAATGTTATACTTTGTACCAGGACACTGCAGGCATCTCCCATTTTTTCAACAGGAAAGGAATTAGGAGTAAGTACGATCACTTTTTGTTCAGACAACAACTGCACATAAGAAAAAGCTTTCCCGGCAAATACGGCCTTCTTTACAGTAAAACCCTGACTCAGATCAGGTAACGAAACGGCACCGGAAACCAAGGCAGCATTTCTTCGTGCAGCTACACGGGGAGCAAAAGCCCGGCCGGTAATACTTCCTGAACATACTACAATATGGGCTTGTTCCGACTGGGCAATTTCGCACAGCGCAAAACTATAGGCTTTGGAATCGAAGTGGTTCAACCGGCTATCATTCACATGAATCACTGCCTGAGCTCCATATTGACCTAACAGCGATGCATCTGTGCAATCACCCAATACCACTGCTTTTACCGGTACATTCAACATACCGGCTAAGCGTGCTCCGTAGTTTACAGCTTCCAGAGCTGCTTTTTTAAATGTGCCGTTACTTGATTCGGCGTATACTAAAATCATATCAATACGATTGTAATCAGTGAATTCGGTGATGGTTAAATTACTTTGGCTTCTTCGTGAAGTAAACGAACCAGATCATCCATTTCTTCTACACCGAACATGCGTACGCCACTTTTTTGCGGGGGTAACTCGTAAGAAAGAATTTTGGTGTTGGTTTCTGATGAATACGCCGGAAGCACTTTTAGTGGTTTGGTTCGGGCAGCCATAATACCTCTCATATTTGGAATTCTGGCTTCCGCCATTCCTTTCTGGCAGGAAATAACCATCGGGGTATTACAGGCAAGTACTTCTTCTCCGCCTTCAATTTCACGACTTAGTGATACTTCATTTCCCTGTACGTCGAGACGGGTAGCTTGTGCCACAAAAGGCAGATCCAGTAATTCGGCAATCATAGCACCTACACTTCCATTACCGTAATCAATACTTTCCTTACCGGTCAGGATCAGGTCGTATGATTGCGATTTGGCGTATTCAGCAATCTGACGGGCTACACTTAAACCATCAGTACTATCAGCATCAATTCGTATGGCTTCATCGCCGCCTAACGCTAATGCTTTACGAATCACCGGTTCGGTATCAACCTTACCCACTGTAATCAGGTGTATTGCAGAGGCGGTACCCGCTTCCTTCAACTCAAGCGCCCGCACCAGGGCATACCATTCATCATACGGATTAATAATCCATTGAACACCTGCTTCGTTAAATACCGTATTATTATCGGTAAACGCTACTTTTGTGGTGGTGTCTGGAGCCTTGGTGATACATACCAGAATGTTCATATGCCGGTTACTTTTTTGGAGCGCAAATATAATCAATGACAGAGCAAAATAGCAAGAATCCATCTCAAAACAGGATAGAGAAACTAGAGCAGTTATTGTATACGAACCCGACCGATTGTTTTGTTATGCATGCCCTGGGACTGGAATACCTGAAACTGAAGAATGAATCCCTTGCCTTGCATTTTTTTGAACGGGTACTTCAAACCGATCCTTCCTATCTGGGAACATATTATCATCTGGCGCAATTATATGAACGGTTACAACGGGTGCATGAGGCCAAAGAGACCTACGAACGGGGGATTAAGCTGGCAACACTTCAAAAGGATATGCATGCCCGCAATGAATTGCTGATGGCTTTAGATGAACTGGAATAAGATGAAGCAGGATAAAAGTGATTTGGTGTTGCATCTGCCTCCCCATCCTTCAGCCCGTTATTTACTGGCAGTAAGCGGGGGTATCGATTCTATGGTGATGGCCGATCTGTTTCTGAAGGCAGGAATCGGATTTGAAGTGGCCCACATGAATTTCGGACTCCGGGGCGAGTCTTCCGACAAGGATGAGGCCTTGGTGCGAAGCTGGTGTCAGAAGCACCAGAAAATTGTGCATGTACGAAAGGGTACCATGTATTCCGGGGAAAACGAAGAACGGTCGTCGGTTCAGGAAAGGGCCCGCACGCTCCGGTATCGTTTCTTTCAGGAATGCTGTATGGAGCGCAATCTGCAGTTTGTAGCCACGGCGCATCAGGCAAACGACCAGATCGAAACGGTACTGTTTCATTTTTTCAGGGGAACGGGAATAAAAGGATTGCAAGGCATACCTTATAGGAACGGTATTATTGTACGGCCTGTACTGCATATCATGCGGCGCCACATTGAACAGTATGCTCTGGAACACCAAATTGCATATCGTGATGATGAGTCGAACGCCACTACCAAATATACCCGCAACAAAATACGTCATCAACTGATACCCGTATTATCAGAAATCATTCCTTCCTGGGAACAGAATATGTTGTTGAATCTGCAGCGATTTCAGGATGCGGCCCGGCTTTATCAATGCGAAGTAGACCGAAATTTGAAGCATATTTTAATTCCGCATGGCAGGCATTATCGGATACCCATCGGGAAGTTAAAAAAAATACCGGCGGCAGCCACCGTGCTTTATGAAGCCTTGCATTCTTTTGGTTTTGTATTTGAACAGTGCAAACGCTTACTCGATATGATCGGTTCACAAAGCGGTACATACATCGAAAGTCATTCATGGATGATTACACGCAACCGGGCTCATTTTATTTTATCGGAAAGGAATAGCATTGAAAGTGATTATATACTGATTGAAAAAGGAACAGAGACTATACATGCCGGTCAATCCCAATTCAGTTTCAAACACATTCGCGAAATCCCAGATCCTTGGCCGTCCGGAAACGATAGTATTTATATTGATGAAAGTCAGTTGGAATTTCCGCTCACCCTTCGTCGCTGGAAGGAAGGAGATTATTTCTATCCGTTGGGGTTGAATAAAAAGAAAAAATTAAGCCGACTGTTCATTGATTTGAAGTGGTCGCAGCCTGAGAAAGAGGAATGCTGGATTCTGGAAAGCAATCAACGCATCGTATGGGTGGCCGGGGTTCGTGCCGATCACCGGTTTCGGGTAACGCCCCAAACTAAAAGCATAGTCAGAATAAAAGTCAGAAAAACAGATCCCCCAGCTTAAAGGGTACGTTTAACTTCAATTTCTTCAAAGCCTTCAATAATATCTTTCGCCTGTAAATCCTGGAAGTTTTTAATTCCGATACCACATTCCATTCCTACAATGGCTTCTTTGGCATCATCCTTAAAGCGTTTCAGCGAAGACAGTTCACCGGTATGAATTACAATACCATCGCGAATCACATTCACCTTGGTATCGCGTTTTATTTTTCCATCCAGTACAAAGCAACCGGCAATGGTTCCCACACCGGTGATTTTAAATACTTCGCGAACTTCGATATTACATACAGCCTTCCGTTCAATTTTAGGTTCCAGTAAACCTTCCATGGCACTCTTGATTTCATCGATTGCATCGTAGATAATGGAGTAATACCGGATCTCGATATTTTCATTTTCAGCAATGCGTGCGGCTGAAGCGGAAGGCCGTACCTGGAATCCAATAATGATGGCATCGGAAGCGGTAGCGAGTAATACATCCGACTCGGTAATTTGTCCTACTGCTTTATGAACTACCGATACGGCAATCTCGGAAGTAGACAATTTCTGAAGTGAGTCGCTCAATGCTTCAACCGAACCATCCACATCACCTTTAATAATTACATTCAGTTGTTTAAAGTTACCTAAGGCCAAACGACGTCCGATTTCATCGAGGGT
>CAYWKR010000047.1:0-9805 GCA_964458785.1 uncultured Bifidobacterium sp.
TGGGTATGGACTGGCGGGGCGGTGCGCTTTCGGTGATGCACGACAGTACACAGGCCTTGGAAAACGGATACTTAAAAGATGCGGATGTGAAGTACAAGAAAATGCAATACCTGAGTGTTCCATTGGGTTTGAAAATGAAAGCGGTAGAGATTAATCAGTTCCGTGTTTTCGCACAAACAGGTCTCGATTTGGGTATTCTGCTCAGTCAGAAGGGCGACTATACCATTCGACTGGCAAACGACAGTCTTATTGCCCGCACGAATGAAAAATTAGGCGGAACAGCAACGGTAGTACCGGTGAATATGGGCTGGTGTATTGGTGCCGGAACCGAGTATACCCTGAATGATAAAAACGCAATTTATGCCACTATCCTGTACAGGAATGGGTTTATAGATGCCACCACACCGCTTTCAAACGACCTTACCCGTAAATTCTCCGATGGGAATATCAGAAGCAATTCAGTAGTAATCCGTATCGGGTATTTCTTCTGATAGCCACCTTTCATTCCCTGCAGATTCGGGTATAAAGCATGACAGGTATAGTACTTTAGCAGAATGAAAATTATTCTAGCCCAGCAGAATTATCATATCGGAAATTTTGAAGGGAACCGCGTAAAAATAGTATCAGCCATTCAGGAGGCTGTAAAGAAAAAAGCAGATCTGATTGTTTTTTCTGAATTGGCGGTTTGTGGGTATCCGCCACGCGATTTTCTGGAGTTCAGCGATTTTATCCGTTCCTGCCACGAATCGCTGCAAACCATTGCCGGGTACAGTCGGGAGATTGGTATTTTAATCGGTTGTCCAACAATTAATCCGTTGAAGGAAGGAAAGGATTTATTCAATAGTGTATATCTGCTACATGATGGTCGTATTGGTGATGTGATTCATAAAACCCTGCTTCCCACCTACGACGTTTTTGATGAATACCGGTATTTTGAACCGGCTGCTGAATGGCATGTAATGGAGTTCAAAGGATATAAACTGGCTGTTACTGTTTGTGAAGATATCTGGAACCTGGGTGATAATCCCCTGTACCGGATTTGTCCAATGGATAAACTGAAACAACAATCGCCGGATATCATGATTAATCTGAGTGCTTCTCCATTTGATTACCGGCACTCGGTGCATCGGCTGGACGTGATTCGTGCGAATGTGCGGAAATATCAGTTACCCCTATTGTATTGCAATACAGTGGGTTCTCAAACAGAAATAGTTTTTGACGGGGCTTCCATCGCCTGCAATCCCGATGGTACCCTCGTTGCACTGGCCGAATCGTTTCGTGAGCAATTGCTGGAAGTAACCTGGAAAGATGGTTCCCTGTTTTCGGAAGAACAAAGCAGCATAGGAACAGAAAATGAAAATGTCGATCAGAACTTCGATCCTGAATATCAGACAGCATCTATTTATCATGCGCTGATTTTAGGTATCCGCGACTATTTTTCTAAAATGGGTTTCAGGAAAGCGATTCTGGGTAGCAGTGGGGGTATCGATTCAGCACTTACACAGGTTCTGGCTACAGAGGCATTGGGGGCTGATCAGGTAACGGCGGTATTACTGCCTTCGGCTTTCTCCAGTACACATTCGGTAGATGATGCTATTCAGTTGAGCAAAAACCTTGGTAATCCGTTTTATCAGATTTCTATCGAACCGGTATTCCAGAGTTTATTAAATCAATTAAAACCGGTATTCGGTAATTTACCTTTTTCACTGGCCGAAGAAAATCTTCAATCGCGCAGCCGGGGGAATCTGCTCATGGGGATTGCCAATAAACTCAATTTCATTTTACTCAATACCAGTAACAAGAGTGAATGTGCCACAGGCTACGGAACCCTGTATGGCGATATGGCCGGAGGAATATCGGTATTGGGTGATGTGTATAAAACACAGGTTTATGCTTTAGCCCGCTATGTAAACAGGGAAAAAGAACGGATTCCACTTTCGATACTGGAAAAAGCGCCTTCGGCAGAATTACGACCCGGCCAAAAAGATAGCGATTCGCTTCCTCCGTACCCGGTACTGGATACCATTCTTTATCAATATATTGAACAAAGAAAAGGCCCTTCTGAAATTACGGCCATGGGTTATGAACGATCTCTGGTGGACCGGATTCTGAAACTGGTGAACAACAGTGAATATAAACGTAACCAGTTCTGTCCTGTTATTCGGGTATCGCCTAAATCGTTTGGTGTTGGACGACGAATTCCCATTGTTGCGCGATACTTGTCGTAGGTTTTTGATTTCAGAAAATTATTCAGACTTTAGCATCATGATTCCATCACCGGACTGTTCCTTGTTGCGGTTTAATACGTTTCATATTGAGGCGATGGCAAAGCATCTTCTGGTAGTTACAGAAGAAGAAGATGTTTTTCCGGCAAAGCAATGGGCACAGGCACGGAATCTTCCTCTGGTAATCCTGGGTGGTGGAAGTAATGTGCTGCTTACAGGAGATATCAACGGACTGGTATTACTCAACAGGTTAAAAGGTATTCAGGTCATTCGTGAAACAGGTTCAGATGTATGGGTATCCTTCGCTTCAGGAGAAATATGGCATGAGTGTGTGTTATATGCATTGAAAAATAATTGGGGCGGCATCGAGAATCTGGCCTTGATTCCGGGAACTATAGGTGCGGCGCCCATACAAAATATTGGTGCCTACGGAGTGGAGTTGGCAGAAGTTCTGGCCGAAGTGGAAGTGTTGGATCTGGAAGATGGTTCGAGACGGGTCATTAAAAATGAAGAATGTGCTTTTGGTTATCGCGACAGTATTTTTAAACAACAGGCCCGGGGACGATATTTTATTTTATCAGTTACGCTCTGTCTGAAAAAGCAACCCATCCTGAATGTGAGTTATGGTCAGCTTCGTGATGAACTGGATAAAAAATTCCGCGCTCCGTATACGATCCAGATGGTAGCTGAAGTGGTGATGGATATTCGCCGGTCTAAACTTCCTGATCCGGCACAGGTAGGTAATGCCGGCAGCTTTTTTAAAAATCCGGTAGTAGATGAAGGGCTATTCTCTCAATGGCAAAAGGAATTTCCCGGTATGCCCTATTATCAGAATGGAAATCAATACAAAGTTCCGGCAGCATGGCTTATTGAACAATGTGGCTGGAAGGGCTATAGGGATGGCGATTACGGTGTACATCCCAAACAGGCCTTATGTTTGGTCAATTACAAACAGAGTTCCGGGAAAGATATTTATCAGTTGTCGGAACAAATTATTGACTCAGTTCGTAAGCGTTTTAACATTTGCTTAGAGCGGGAAGTTAATGTGTGGTAAATAAAAGGCCGACTAACATTTCATTATGTTTATAAAGCTTTAAAGCGCATTTCTGCGTATGGATGTGCTTTACTTTCGCGGCTCACTAAAAAACAGAAGATATGAAATTCAGATTTTGGATTCCGGCCTTCCTGATTTTGTTTACAGTTCTTTTAGCAGATAAAGAAGTTTCTTTTTCGCAATGGCAGAACGATACTATTCCTTCGTGGAATGGAGTAGCCAGTTACTATCATTCTAAATTTAATGGAAGAAAAACAAGTACCGGAGAACGATTCAGTAATGCCTTGTTTACTTGTGCCAATAATTTTCTTGCTCTGGGGAGTTATATCCGTGTCACCAATCTGAGAAACGGGAAAGCCGTGATTGTAAAAGTAAACGACCGGATGCATCCCAAAAATAAACGTCTGGTGGATTTGTCGCAAGCCGCAGCCAGAGAACTTGGATTTTATAAAGAAGGTCTGGGGCAGGTATGTATTGAACCGGTTCAATTCCCTGAAGAAAATATTGCCGTTAATTAATTGTATCTTGTTAGCGTGAATGTCAGGCTAACATGTTTACTGGGATGGTTTATCCTTTTTTCGTGTAATTACTGTTCTGCCGGGGAAGATAGTCTTCGTACCTGGAACGGTGTGGCCAGTTATTATCATGCAAAATTCAATGGAAGAAAAACGGCCAGTGGCCAAACGTTTCAGAACCAGGGATACACTGCTGCCAGCAATCAGATTCCGATGGGTAGCAGAGTTAGAGTGATCCATCTGAAGAACAAAACGTCGGTAATTGTTACGATTAATGACCATATGGCAAAAAAAAATCACCGCCTGATCGATTTATCGGAACTGGCAGCGCGTGAACTGGGGATTCATCATCAGGGAATTTGCAGGGTACGGGTTGAATTACTTCCCCGAAAAAATCATTCGCATCAAACCCATTCCCGGAAAAAACCAAAACGCACCGTGGGCAAGTAAGTAGGTACAAAGTTTTATTTATTCGTTTTAGAAACTATATTGCGTCAAGCTTTTAGCGTATGCAGTATGAAGTAAAACAACTGGGAAAATTTAAGTTCGTGGAAGAAGGACAAGGTCCTCCTCTCGTATTGCTGCACGGACTCTTCGGTGCATTGAGTAATTTTAAAGATCTGGTCGATTGCTTCAGGGAAAAGTTCACCGTATTTATTCCGATGCTGCCCTTATACGATTTAACCAATCTGGATACGTCCGTTTCTGGTCTGGCTAAACATGTAGCTAAATTTATTGAAGCGCGTAAGCTCAATCAGATTCATTTGCTGGGTAATTCACTGGGTGGGCATATTGCACTCGTGTACACCTTGAAACATCCGGAGCGGGTTAAAACCATTACCTTAACAGGAAGTTCCGGTTTGTTTGAAAACGGAATGGGCGAAACCTATCCCAAAAGAGGCGATAAAGACTATATCCGGAAAAAAGTAGAGTTAACTTTTTACGATCCCCGTTCGGCCAGTAACGAATTGGTAGAAGAAGTATACGGTATTGTCAATAACCGACTCAAAGCCGTTAAAATTATTTATCTCGCCAAATCAGCTATCCGCCATCATCTGGGTGAGGAATTGCAAAATATCAGGCAGCCTGTTTGTTTGATCTGGGGAAAGAATGATACCATTACCCCTCCCATGGTTGCAGAGGAATTTAAAAAATTATTACCCAATTCAGAACTTCACTGGATTGATCATTGCGGACACGCTCCTATGATGGAAGTACCCGGAGAGTTTAACGTATTGTTGAATTCTTTTCTGAATAAAAATCTGAACTGATCACAGATCTTTGCTGAAACCGTGTTATGACAATTAAAGAACTGATCAGTAACGAGTTTCCGGTACTTTCCATGGAGGATAGTGGTGAAAAAGCCCTTCGGTTGATGGATGAGTTTCGTGTTTTTCATTTGCCGCTGACACAACGCGACAGTTATATTGCGTTGGTTTCGGAAGATGATTTACTGGATTGGGATACGCCGGAAGAGCCTTTAGGGTTAGCTGAATTTTTAAAATTTCGTCCGGCTGTGATGGGGACCCGACACCCTTATGAAGCCGTGAAATTGGTCAGAGATCATAACCTGTCTGTGATTCCGGTTATCGATGAACATCACCATTATCAGGGGGTGGTTACTTCTTCCGAATTGTTTGCTTTTTTAGCCGATCATCAGGGAATACGCACCGAAGGCAGTGTATTTAGTCTGGAAATGGAAACCCGGAATTATAGTGCCTCTGAAATTGCCCGAATTTGCGAAAGTAATAACTGTGCGATTCTCAATATGAGTGTACAGAATCTGGAAGGACTGCAATTGCGGGTGACTATCAAAGTAAATCAATCCGACAGCACAGCCCTCATCGCTACCTTTAAAAGGTACGATTACACGGTTACAGAAGTATTTTCAGTGAATCAACAGGAAGACGACATGCAGCATAATTATCAGATGCTGATGCATTACATGAATCTCTGATAGAAGAACTGCCTTACTTGGCAGCAGTTTTAGCCCTTCTGGCTTTAGCCACACGTAAACGGTGTTTGCCAAACGACCCTTTGAAAATTTTACCTCTTTTGGTTTTTACATCACCTCTTCCCATAAAAAAATTATTGAGCGACAAATATATAGCATTGCCTTAATTAAATGCCGTGTATAAAAAACAAAAAAACCGGACAATCAAGGTCCGGTTTCCTAAAATCTGTGATCAGTTTTTATTTGGCCACTTTCGCGCTCAGTTCTTTACCGGCTTTGAATTTAGCCACTTTCTTGGCAGCGATTTTAATCTCTTTACCAGATTGTGGATTACGGCCAATACGGGCAGCACGCTTTGAAACAGAGAAAGTTCCGAAACCAACCAGGGTTACTTTGTCTCCTTTTTTCAAGGCAGTTGTTACAGCAGCACAAAAACCATCCAGTGCAGCACCGGCCTGAGTTTTTGTACAATCGGCGGCTTTCGCCATAGCTTCAATCAATTCAGCTTTGTTCATTGTTTTAAAATTTTGAAGGGTTTAAAAATTGTTTAGAAGCGCTAAATTAGTACGTTTTACAAGATTCCAAAATTTTATTGCGGCTGAAACCCTTATAAATAAAGGATTTGCACACATTATACACAAAATAATGTTCTGTAATGGCTTCCTGTATTGCTTTTCAGGCCATCAGCACTCCTGCATCAGGGTTCTGAAAGCAATAAAACGGTCACCAAAGCGGGCATATCCTTTTTCACGCAGTACCTGAGCATACTCATCGATATAGGTTTGATACCGATGAAGTTCATTGGTATCATATTGCACCACATAAATTACATCATCCTTTTCCAGCGGATCCAATAGCCGGAATAAACGGGAATGATCAAACATTCCGGTAGCCAATACCTCAGGCATATGTTCCTGCTGCATCCACTGAAGCCATTCCGATTCAATTTCAGGCTGAAGTTTAATACTCAGGTTATAGATATACATAGTTATTAAATAGACAGGTTCAGCATAACCGGGCAATGATCCGAATGCCTGGCATCGGGATAAATACGGGCATCGCTGATATGTTGTTTTAAGGGTTCTGAAACATTAATATAATCGATTCTCCACCCCTTGTTATTGTTTCTTGCATTGGCCCGGAAACTCCACCAGGTATATTGATGTGGTTCCGGATTCAGTGTGCGAAAAGTATCCGTCATGCCTGATGCAAAGAACCGATCCATCCATTCACGCTATTCAAGAAAAAAACCGCTCGAATCTTTATTTCCTTTCGGGTCATGAATGTCGATGGCCTGATGGCAGATATTATAATCGCCTGCAATAATTAAGGGACTGCTGATCGGGGGGAATTGTTTTTTCATCCATGCCAGATACTCTTCCAGAAATTGCATCTTATATACCTGCCGTTCATCCCCGCTGCTTCCACTTGGGAAATAGGTATTAATCAGTTTCACCGAACCGATTTCCATTTGCAGAATTCGTCCTTCGGCATCCGCCTGTTCCATTCCTGATTCAAAAATTACACGATCAGGTACCTGCCGTGTCAGAATTCCTACACCACTATAGCCTTTTTTCTGAGCCGGATGCCAGTATGCATGATAGCCCAGTTTTTCAAATACCGACGTGTCGATATCCTCGCGGTTAGCTTTAATTTCCTGAAAACAATACACATCAGCCGATTCCTGCTGAACCCACTCTGCCAATCCCTTATTCATGGCGGCACGAATTCCGTTTACATTATACGAAACAATTTTCATTCGTTAAATGTAATCAGAATACTAAACGACTTCTGCTTTTACTACTTAAAATATACAGGCTTCAGGCCGCTGCTACCGTGTTGCTGGTAGCGATATCACATAACGGTATTTTATCTTTCCGTACCGGCAGTTGCTCAAGTAATACAGATAGCACGCTGTCGTTGGCTTCTTCGGTACCCACAGAAATGCGGAAGGTGTTTTTTAGTAATGGGTGCGACGACGTATTCAGAACTTTTATTCCTTCCCTGTCAAAAGCATTCATCAGGGAAAGGAAACAGGTATCATCCATTACACGTAACAGAAGAAAGTTTCCCTCCGAAGGATAAACCATAACATGTTCCGGATAAAAATGATCCTGAATGAATTGAAATACCATTTCGCGTTCAACTTTTAGTTGTTGTATCTGCTCTTTTGCATACTGCTGAAAATCACCGGTGAACAAAATAGATTGGGCAAAGGCCAGTGTGAACGGGTTAAGCGAAAACGGCAGCATCAGTTTACGAATAACCGATGTTAATTCCGGTGAACCGCAACAATAACCCAAACGAAAGCCAGCTGCAGGAAATGCTTTTGAAAACGACCGTATAACCAGTAAATTGGAATATTCTTTCACCCAGGAAGTAAAATCATACGATCCTAATTCTGCATATACAGCATCAACAATAATCAGCGACCGAGGATTTTGTTCAAGCAGTTTTTTTAGTAATGATGGTGATATGGAATTCCCCGATGGATTATTGGGAGAAGCCACAATCAGTACGGAGTGTGCCGACAATACCGGAAGATGTTCTTCATCGTAGTCCAATGCATCATTTAATAACCATGGAGTAAACGGGATATTATAAGTCTGACAGTGAAATTCGAAAAGGGAATAGGAAGGTTGTACGATAACCAATTCGCGTTGGTTCACGGCAAAGTAGTTGAGCAGGGTGGTGAGTATGGCTGCAGAACCAGGACCTAAGGTGATTTCGTCGGCTTGTAATCCGCAGTATCGTGCCGTAGCTTCTTCAATGGATCGATCATGAATGGCAGGATACCGGTTCCATGAATGTTTAAGCAGTACCTCATGGAGCTGTTCTTTAAATCGAACCGGAATATCATCAGGATGTTCGTTTTTATCCAATGCATGGGTATATGATTTTGTGGTACCCGCAATTCGGGTAGAAGATTGGATTAGCTGTTGGTGGAAAACAGAAGGCATCATAGTTATTAATTGGCACAAATCAGTGAAAGAATGGTTTCGTTCTGATAGCGGAATCCAAGCAATCCCGAATCCTGCTTCTCAATATGGAGAAACGATTCATACTGGTCTGGAATTTGCAATCGATCGGCATTCAGTTGAAACTGACAGTGTTTGAGGTACTGTATCCAATGTGTACCGGGTTCATGTTTTTCAAATCGGTCGCTTTCTTTTTTTCCGAGTATATCTTCAATTTCTCTTCCGAAAAATAATTTCAGGGCCCCTTTTTCAGCTTCTTCAATATCCAGCTGATCGATAACACAGAACAGATTATAGAAGTGGTGATAGCTATGCTGAATACGTTCCTGTATGTTGGATTCAAAATGATTGACATTTGGTTCGGTAATTAATACAGCCAGTGGATTCAGTTGACGGATATTCCGAAGTGTTTGTTCTCGTTTTGTTTTACTTTGAATGTGATGCAATGCCAGGGAGGCATTCACAAGAACCGGTCCTTGTATTCCGGGAAGTGCAGTGAAATCGGTTTCTTCTGCATAAGCCTGCACCGGAAAAAACTGAACCTCAAAGGGGAGTTCGACTTTAATTTCCTGAATAGCTTTTCCGGCCTTCAATAAAGCCTCCTCGAAAGGCTCAATTCCAATCAGATTTATTTTTTTTAACCCGGGAATGGAAGCAGCCATACGCAGTACATGAATCATTTGTGTACCCAAACCCATTCCAATATCGATGAGTGTAATTTCTGTGTGATACATCATATACTGGACCATGGTTTTATTGCAGATTTCCTGGCTAATCCGCACAAAGGGAAAACGATGGATCAGAATATCGAATAGCTGGATTTGAGATACTTCATATTGTTTCTGATAAATATTCTCATTCATGGCTGTTTGGAAATACCGTTTATTGAGGGCATTCAGAAAAAGCGAAAACAACAATTGTTCTGAATCGTCGCCGGCAAGGGCTTCACATTCATTAAAATAATTCTGAAGGGTTTCCCGGGCATCGGTTTGATTTTCTGATTCCAGGGTATAAACCAATTGCTGGATTTGGTCAAAGGAAAGGGCTGTAGTCGTCATGATAGTCGTGATTTTATAATT
>CAYWKR010000048.1:0-9720 GCA_964458785.1 uncultured Bifidobacterium sp.
AGTGGAAAAGGGTAATGGATATGAACGACCGGGCCCTTCGACATATTATTATCGGAATCGGGGGCACTGCCAATGGTATTCCGCGGGAAGATGGATTTAATATCACACCGGCTTCCGAAGTCATGGCCATTCTGTGTATGTCGAAAAATATAGGCGATCTGAAAACCCGACTCGGAAATATTTTTATTGGCTTTACCTACGAAAAAAAACCCATTTATGCCCGCGATCTGAAGGCCGAAGGAGCCATGGCCCTTTTGTTGAAAGATGCTATTAAACCCAATCTGGTTCAAACCCTGGAAGGCAATCCGGCCATTCTTCATGGGGGCCCTTTTGCGAATATTGCACAGGGTACCAATACCATTATCGCCACAAAGATGGGATTGTCGCTGGGTGATTACGTTGTAACTGAAGCCGGTTTCGGTGCGGATCTGGGAGCGGAAAAATTCATGGATATTAAGTGCGGGTACGGACAACTGGCTCCGGATGCCATTGTGCTGGTAGCCACCATCCGGGCACTTCGTCATCATGGAGGAGCTAAAAAAGATGAATACAATACACCCAGTATTGAAAAAGTAATTAAAGGATTTCAGAACCTTGAAAAACATATCGAGAACTGTAAAAAGTTCGGAATCACTCCGGTAGTGGCTATTAATCATTTTCCTGCCGACAGCGCCGAAGAAACAGAATATGTTCAGAAACAATGCGAAGCCAAAGGGGTGAAAGCCGTGGTATCGTACGGGTTTTCGAAAGGGGGCGAAGGCACCACCGAACTGGCTCAAACCGTGATTGAAAGCATCGAGAGTGGTTCTAATCACTTCAAACCATTGTACAACTGGAGTTTGCCAGTTGAAGATAAAATCAATCGTATTGCCACAGAGATTTATGGAGCCGATGGAGTAGAATATTCTTCCACTGCCCGTACCCAGCTTAAAATGATTCGCGAATTAGGTTATGACCAATTACCGGTTTGCATGGCGAAAACACAAAAATCACTTTCTGATAAAGAGAGTGCTATAGGCCGTCCGAAAGGGTTTATTGTGAATGTGCGCGAATTTGAATTTGCTGCCGGGGCCGGATTCATTATCCCTATATTAGGCGACATGATGCGGATGCCCGGGTTACCTGCTGTACCTGCTTCAGAACATATGGACATCGATATGGATGGACGAATCAGCGGATTGAGTTAAGCGTTTCTTCCCGCTATTACGTACCTTTTCATCTATGAAACTGCGTTCTGCCGAAACCAATACGATTCTGGTACAGGGTACTGTCAGAAAATCAAAAACAGAATGGTTATGCCCGGAAGAAAAGCTAAGCCTGATGGTCAATGGCAATCCATACACCACTACCATGCGTACCCCCGGCGATGAAGAAGCCCACTGCCGCGGAATTCTGTTTACCGAAAATGTTTATCAGGGTAACGCTGAACCCCTTTACCAGATTGTGGAAGAAAACAAGGAAGGAATAATTACAAAAATAAATGTTGAAATAGCTACGCATGAACTAGGGGAAGGAATCCACGAGAAACGAAATCTCCTCTCGGTAAGTAGTTGTGGACTCTGTGGAAAATACGAAGCCGATATCCGTTTAAACGGAACCCTTAGTAATAAGAACATGTTGCCCGCAAAACAGGTTTCTGCACTTTTCGAAAAGATGGCAGCACAACAGGTTCTTTTTAAAGAGAACGGAGGATGCCATGCAGCAGCCTTATTTGATTCCTGTTTCGGGATACTGACCGTGAAAGAAGATATTGGACGACACAATGCAGTTGACAAATGCATCGGGCATGTGCTTCGGAAAAACGATGCAGCAAAAGCGATCGGACTTCTCGTCAGCGGAAGAGTATCGTATGAAATAGTCAGCAAATGTTTCATAGCCGGACTTCCCTTTTTATGTTCAGTTTCTGCACCCTCCTCGCTATCGGTTCGCCTATGCCGCGAAGCAGGTATCACCTTACTGGCTTTCTGCCGCGACGATCGTTTTACCATTTATAGCGGCGAGCAAAATATTCAGTTCTGAGCCTGAATACGATTGTATATTTGAGAAACATCTGCTATGTCATCTAATCTAAGTGAACTATCCGGCCGTAAAGGACTTGAAGAGAATCTATTCGAACAGTTGGGACGTATCAGCAAGGCCGAACAAACCATGCAACGCGAAGGATTAGAAAAACTTGCGGAAGAATTCTTAATCGGCAAAGCCAATACGTATGGCAGCGCCAGCTTCTACGATTTTACCAGGGAAGAGAACCGCAATAAAAAAATTTATGTTTGTAACGGCAGTGCCTGTTTATGTGCCGGAACGCAGGATGAAGTACATAAAAAAATAGCTCAGCGATTCGAAGCCAATGAAATTGGGGAGATGTGTTGTCTGGGTCGTTGTTATGAAAATGCAGCCTTTCATTACTCCGGAAAAAATTATTCAGGGCAGGATATTGAACAACTGGATCAAATTCTTGAGGGTACCCAGGAGAATAAAAAAATTCATGCAGTGGCACACGGAACTCCGGTACTTTGTTCGGAACCACTGGATGTAAATGAATATAAAAAGATTCTTCAGGATGTAATGCAACGGGGACCTGACGTGAATTTGAACCAACTTAAAAACTCCGGACTTCGCGGACGTGGAGGGGCTGGCTTTCCTACCGCTATCAAACTGGAAAGTTGCCGTAACACTGCTTCCGATATCAGGTTTATAGTTTGTAATGCCGATGAAGGAGACCCCGGTGCATTCAGCGACCGCTACCTGCTGGAACAACAGTGCATGAAAGTGCTCTGTGGTATTCAACTGGCCGGATTACTTTGTGGTGCTACGCAGGGGGTTCTGTATATCCGGGCTGAATATCCGGAAAGTATTGCCGTAACCGAAGCATGTATTCAAAAATTGTATGCTGAAAATCTATGTGGTGAAGCAATATTCGGTTCTGATTTTTCATTCCACTTTAAAGTAATTCATGCACAGGGGGCTTACATCTGTGGTGAAGAAACGGCGTTATTGTCTTCTATTGAAGGGCAGCGTCCGGAAGTGAGAGTGCGGCCACCTTATCCGGCTCAGAAAGGACTATTCAATAAACCTACCGTAGTTTGCAATGTAGAAACACTGGCCTGCATTCCCTATATTTTAAAAAATGAAACCGAATCGTTTTCGAGCATTGGCTTTGAAAAGTCAACCGGAACTAAACTCATTTCGTTAGACGGATATTTTAATTCGCCAGGCATTTATGAAGTCGATATGGGAACCCCGCTTGTTGAGGTCATAGAACAGTGTGGTACAGGATTCAGGGTACCGGTAAAAGCTCTTCATATCGGAGGTCCTCTCGGAGGATTGGTTCCTGTTCATAAAATCCCGGATCTGAATATTTCGTTTGAACGTTTTCAGCAGGAAGGATTTTTATTAGGCCATGCTTCGGTGGTTTGTATTCCGGAATCTTTTCCGCTGATAGCATACATCGAACATCTCTTCCGTTTCACCGCACATGAAAGCTGTGGAAAATGTTTCCCCTGTCGGATAGGAAGTACGCGTGGATACGAATTAATTGAGAAGGCGAGAACCTCTGATGTTCCGATAGACGTCACCTTATTTTCAGACTTGCTAGAAACGCTGGAAACAGGTTCATTATGTGCGTTGGGAGGTGGATTGCCCTTACCGGTAAAAAATGCCCTTCACTATTTCAAAGAAGAGTTGTCGCCCTATTTCCGTTAGGGATACTCAGGCCTTCAGTAAAACAGCAACTTCTGCATGCTCTGGTAAACGGGTATGATCGGTAACATTCGATAGCTGAATCAAGCCGGGCTTCTTCCCTTTCTCGAAACTTCCAAGATGATTATCCATACGCAATGCTTTTGCCCCATGAATAGTTGCCCATTTCAATAATTCTTCTAAACCAATGGCCGGAATATGTTGCTGAATGATGGCTATTTCATGGAATAAATCCAGTTCGGTATTGGAAGCCAGACTATCCGTTCCTAATACCAGTCGACTACTTTTTGATAAAAACAGGGATATATCCGGCAACCGGTTTTCGATATATACATTGGCAGCCGGACAAAAACACCAATACACATTTTCCAATTCTTTCTGCACAAATTCTATATCGTTCAAGGTAGTGAATGTATTGTGCACCAGAATGTGTTGTGCCTGTTTATTCAGGTACGGAAGATATTGCTGAACAGACGACAAACCTTTCTTCCAGTAAAAGGGTCCCGAATATCCCACTTGTTCAAAAAGCTGATAAAATGGTCCGCCGGCATTGAAAAAAAGTTCCGATTCGGCCTGTGATTCCTGATTATGGATACTTTGTATAGGTGCTTCATTACTTACTTGCCGCATTAAGGATTCCGACACCGAATAGGGTGCATGCAATACCACCGATGAAGCATGCCATTCGGAATATTGTTCACATAAAATACGGGCATTTTCCATTCTGCTTTCGGCCTGTGCCGGATTCAATCCGAATACTTCCACAAAGGAATGATAATACAGATTCGATTTCTTCTTTTGTTCAAGTGTCAATAGCGTATTACAGATATCGCCCATCGCTACAATTCCACGACTTACCATATATGCTTCGGCTGAAGCTATCGCTTCAAGTGTATCTTCTTCTGTAAACGATGCTCTCAAGCGGTTAATGTCCATCAGGAAGTTTACCATACCGGTATGCCTGGCTATTTGATTTTTAAAAACCGATAGTTCGAGATGCCCATGCACATTCACCATACCTGGCATCAGTAACCCTTTTTTAAACTCAATGGTTACAGGATCGGCTTCAGATAATACGGATTGGAAATAGCCATCGTTGTCGAAACACAGAACAGATCCGGAAGGAAGAAACCGATATCCGTCGAATACAAAATCAGCTGAATAAAAGTGCATATACAAAAATAACAAAGCCATCCCGTGAGAGATGGCTCTGTATTGAAGGTTTAATAATATTAATGAGCGATAGTCACTTTGCGGGTAACTTGTCCATTGTTGCTGTGCAGACTCAGACTGTAAATTCCGTTTTGAAGCTGTGCTACAGGAATTACATAGCCCTGATTTCCGTTGAGTTGACCCAGTGCTTTGTTATACACTGTTTTTCCTGTCATGTCGGTTAAAACTACACGTACATCGCTCATAGAATTCAATGTAAAATCTACATTGATATATTCTGAGGTCGGATTAGGATATACCTCCACATTCATGTTATCGCTGATATCCTGTACGGCAGTGGGGAATACACCAACCCATTTACCATTTTGTACTTCACCGCTCAAACCACTGATCAGTAATACATTAGCTTTACAACGAGAAAGATCCTGTCCGGCCGGAGCTGTATAACTGAAAGTGTACGAATACGTTGAACCGGCAGTCATGGCAGGAGGTAATGAACTGGCCTGACCGGTAAATCCACCACTGATATTTAATGCTACGTGATCGTAATACATCTGGGCAGCAGGAACAGAAGAAGGAAGTGATTCAAATCCACCCATTGGGCCTGAAGCTCCACCGGCATAGGCATTTGCCTGATTCCACTGTGAAGTGGTTCCATGCATCCGATCGGCAGTGACCACCAGAGCCAGACGATAATCGTAATTCGCTTTGGTAGAAACAGCCATTTTCACATCGGCTTTTACACTGATGGTATTTCCGGTTACGGTAGGTTGACTTAATGTTATATCGCCTACGCCAAAATCGTTCAGGTGATTATTATATTCATCCAGAAAATCAGAAGGATCCGCTTCTACTTTACGTCCAACCAATCCTGAAGGATAACCGCCCACCTGAGCACTCACACCATCATCGTACACAGTAACGGTCATAGGATCGTTATTGTGTACTGCAATGGCCACTACATCAGGATGTACGCTGGTGAGTGAATCCATGAATACGGCTCCGCGAGGGCACCACTGACACCAGGTTCCGGTAGCTTCTTCAAACACCGGATTATTGGTTGGCGTGAATGTTGCGCCTCCAAATTCCGACGATGTGGTATCGTTGGAATGATCCGTATCTCCGGGTATTTCAGCCCAGATTTTAATGGGTTTAATACCGGCACTGGTCATAGAATAATTCAGGTTAACAATCTGTGTACCGTATGGCAGAATAGTACCGGTTTGTGGAAACGACTGTGTAGTGGTTCCATCATTCATTTTTACGGTATAGCTTGTTACGGTTTGCGATCCCTGGTTCTGGAATAATGCCTGCACCGGAATACTTCCACCTACTGTAGCATACGATTTGTAGGTAGCTACATTCGGAGTCATAGCCAACATAGAAGCATTTACAGCAGGTAAAACTTTCACCATCATATTGTCTACAAAAAGTAAATACTTATCGTTACTGTTATTGATGATTGCGATATAAATCGTTTGACCGGCATAGGCACTCAGGTCCACAGCATGGGTAGTCCACGACTGAGCTTCAGCTGGAACTGTCAATACAGCGGCTCCTGTAAAGGATGAAGGGGTACTGGAGGTTGAAATTTTTACCTGATAACCATCTGGGTAGTTCGCATCGGGTGTAAACGCATCAAATATGAGCCAGGCGCCTGATGTAACGCTAACGGCCGGGCTGATGAGCCAGTCGTTGGAGGTACCTACCGGATTATACCAAGAGGTGCTGACAGCCACACCGTTGGTTGACCCGGTAGCTTTGTAGGATACCCAGGCATTGGTACCAAAAGTGTAAGCTGATAAATTAGAAGCTACGGTTAAACCATCGCCATTCCATTGGGTGAACCCGGCAGGCAACGCCGGAGCGGTAGCACCGTCGAAGTTCTCTTGCCAGATCACCTGAGCGGAAAGGGATACAGCCGCAGCCATCGCCAGTAAAGAGAGTAGTGTTTTTTTCATGCATTAAAAAATTTAAGGCGTGAAAGTAATACCAGTTTCCGGAATGTGCGGTTTGAAATCCTGCCAATGACAGAATTGTAGCGGAATCAGGAAACGATTCCAACCAGTTCTACTTCAAAGGTCAGATCCTGACCCGCCAGAGGATGGTTGGCATCCAGAATGATGGTTTTTTCCCTGATTTCGTGAATGATCACAGGGAACGGGTTGCCATCCGGATCCACCATATGCAATTCCATACCCAGAACCGGTTCGCCTAATTCAGTTGGTAATTGATCCTTTTCGAATTCAAAGAACATTTGCTCGTTTTTAGGTCCATAAGCTTCAAGAAATGGAATTTGAAGGGTTTTCTTCTCCCCTATTTTCATATTCAATACCCCCTGATCGAAACCATGAATCACCATGCCTTCGCCCACCTTGAATTCGAGGGGTTCCCGACCTTCTGATGAGTCGAATAACGTACCGTCTGTGCTCAGTGTTCCTTTGTAATGAATTTGAATAGTGTCTCCTTTTTTTACTTGCGACATATAAAATTTTTAGGCGTCAAAGGTAATTCATTCAAACCCTGCCACCCGCTAATTGAAGATTATTTACTAATTTGCGCGGCCTTGGCCCTGTAGTTAAATGGATATAACCAGCGTTTCCTAAACGTTAATTCCAGGTTCGATTCCTGGCAGGGCTACTTTCGGACAGTTCATTTTGTTTGAAGTGGTCTGCCGGAAAAAGTTGGCTCCGTAGTTTAATGGATAGAATGAGAGATTCCGGTTCTCTTGGTGGGGGTTCGATTCCCTCCGGGGCTACATCTTCCAGGCGGGAATGAAATTGGTGAACAATCTCACAGATTTTATTCCCGCTTTTTTTTCGTACTTGCAGATGGTTTTATGATTGTAAGCACCCCTAAAATAAACCTGTTTAGAAATTGCTTCACTCCGGAACAAAACCCTAAGCAGGTATGGCATCCTGTATCAGGCTTTTATAAGTAGTACTGTTGCATGGGCCATTACACCTTCTTCCCGTCCAACAAATCCCATTTTTTCGGTGGTGGTAGCTTTTATCGAAACATCCTGTACCGATACTTCTAAAATCCCGGATATACATTCCTGCATGGCAGATACATAGGGTTTTATTTTTGGTTTTTCGAGACAAAGGGTGCAATCGGCATTGACCAGATTATAGCCCTTTTCCTGTACCAAACGATACGATTCCTTCAACAGTATTTTGCTGTCGATTCCCTTATATTTCGGATCGGTATCAGGAAAATGCGTTCCGATGTCGCCCGCTGCTATAGCGCCCAGTAAAGCATCACATAAGGCATGCAATAGTACATCGGCATCAGAATGCCCTAAGGCTCCCCGGTGATAATCGATTTGAATACCTCCCAGAAAAAAATCCCGTCCTTCACATAACTGATGAAAATCTACACCTTGGCCAATCCTGTACATGGATTAATCCTTACTACTCGCGTTTACGATTTTACTAAAGTCGGCAAAATCGAAAAGGAGCGAAAAGCGTAACGTATTCGACAAGGGATTACGACTCACTCCGGAACCGGATGGCACGAGGTATGCAAAATTCAATCCGAATACATTGTATTTCACGCCAAGGCCCACCGATAAAAAGCGGCGATCTCCTTTTTGTTTGCTTTCGTAAAAATAACCGGCCCGTGCAAAAAACTGGTTTTGATACCCATATTCGGCACCAATTCCGAACATCACTTCGCGCAATTCTTCCGATCCACCTCCTGTTGCATCACCAAAGGAACCTAAAATCCCACTCATCAGGCTTTTCTCCTTTGGTATTGGAAAACTATACTCTCCGCTACTATCGTTATACACCCATTGAGGTGAAGGAACCAGTAGTTTATTAGCTTCCAGACAAACCGTCATCTGGTTGAATTCATCGATACGGTAATTGTAAGCCGCCCCAATACCCAGATTGGTAGGAATCACATCCTTCCGATCGTTGGAATAGGAAATTTTTGAACCCAGATTGGTTACAGCTGCGCCGATATTAATGGAAGAACCTTGTCCGCTTTCTTCATTTGATTTCAATTCTTTCGTATAGAATACACCAAAATCAACGGCAAACGAGTTTCCGGGCTTATAATTAATTCCGTTTGTATTACCGGCACCGTTAATAATGTTGGAATGAATATACTTACCTGAAACTCCAGCAGAAAGATGCTCTGACAATTTTCGTGAATAGCCTAAATCGAAGGCCACCTCACGAGGTTTTCCGGTTCCGGCCGGCGCCGCATTCCAATCGGTATAGTTAATATCACCCAGGTTGAAATAACGCATACTGGCACTGATCGCCTGATTTTTATTTTCCCCTTCGCCGAACTTGATATACCCGGCCAAATAAGCCAAAAAGATATCCGAAACCAGGTCTTTCAACCAGGGTGTATAGGTAATCGAGAATCCGGCATCTTTATCACTCAGGGCCAGTTTACTGACATTCCAGTACTGTGCATTTGCATCCGGGGAAAGTGCAATTCCTACATCACCCATGGCGCCGGAACGGGCATCCGGACTGATCCGCATAAACGGAACTGCAGTGGTAATGGTTGTATAATCGGGTCCGGTCTTCTGACCTGCGGTATTGGTTTGTGCAAAAGTCTGAGCCGTGACCAAACAAAGAACTGCGCATGCTACATGCCTCAAGGTTTTCACCATCATTACATTAAAATTTGTTGAAGTAAAGTTTGTTCCTGATAAGCGTACGTTTGGAAGCTGTGCAAATATATAGCAAAAACTCCCGGATTTAGTTCAGCAGAACCAATTTTTGATACTTTGAATCGCTTTGTCCTGAATTTGAATGAACCGTGATCTTATAAACATATACCCCTTTTGCCAGCTTATCGCCATACATATCACGGCCATCCCACTCA
>CAYWKR010000049.1:0-9539 GCA_964458785.1 uncultured Bifidobacterium sp.
ACCCTGACAGGTATCACAACGTCCGCCTTCCACATTGAACGAAAAATAGCCCGGACTGTATCCCCGGATCTTAGATAATTGCTGGGCCGCAAACAGATTTCGTATTTCATCGTAGGCTTTGATGTAGGTAACCGGATTGGAACGGGACGATTTTCCGATGGGATTCTGATCCACCATCTCTACCGATTGGATGGCATTTAAATCACCGCTTAAAGTGCCAAATTCACCGGGCCGTTGTGTAAAATCGCCAAAATGATTCAAAAGGGCAGGATATAAAATATGTTTTACAAGGGTGGTTTTACCTGAACCACTAACACCACTCACCACACATAGCATATTTAACGGAATCGAGAGATCGAACCCTTTCAGATTATGATGATGGCATTGGCTGACTGTAATTCGGTTGACCGGTTTTTTAAATGGTCCCGGTTTATGTACCGTCATCGCCCCGGAAAGATACCGGGCGGTTAAACTAAGCGGACTTTTCAAAAGAGTAGCATAGTTTCCGGCGGCTACCACTTCCCCGCCCAGATGCGATGCCAGAGGTCCCATGTCGATAATATAATCGGCTTCGCGCATCATCAGATCATCGTGCTCTACTACCACTACCGTATTGCCCAGATCGCGCAATCGTTTGAGAACCCGGATCAGTCGTTCTGTATCCCGTGCATGCAAGCCAATCGAGGGTTCATCGAGTATATATAAACTATCGGTTAAATTACTCCCGATGACTCGTGTTAACTGAATGCGCTGACTTTCACCACCACTAAGTGTATTGGCTGTACGCTGAAGACTCAGGTAGCCCAACCCAACATCCAGCATGGTTTGCAGGCGCACCTGAAGTTCGTTTAACAGCCGTTTGGCAATTTGATTATCATGGTCACTGAGTGTAAGCTCCTGAAGCCAGTGTGCCAGTTTGGCGACAGGCCATTGCATCAATTCACCAATATGTTCTCCGCCCACCTTCACATATAAGGCATCTTTACGAATCCGGTATCCGTTACAGGCAGGGCATTTGGTTTTTCCGCGGTACCGGGCCTGTAATACGCGGTATTGAATCTTGTATAAATTATCGGAAACCATATCGAAGAACGATTGGATGCCATGGGTTCCATTCCACAATAAATCGTATTGCGCTTTTGTGAGTTCACGAACGGGTTTATGAACCGGAAAAATGGTCCGGTGTTCACGGAGAAATGCTTTCTTCCATTCCTGCATTTTTTCTCCGTTCCAGCAAACCACAGCCCCTTCATATACCGACAGGTTCCGGTCGGGAATCACCAGCGCCGGATCGATACCGGTGACCATGCCAAACCCTTCACATTCCGGACAGGCTCCGTAGGGATTATTACCAGAAAAAAAATTCGGACTCGGTTCTTCAAAACGAATGCCATCGAGTTCGAAGCGATTACAAAAGTGATGCATATGTCCATCCACTTCAAGATACACGTCGCCCAGGGTTTCGTCCATGGCGGTTTGTATACTATCGGTAATACGATGCCACTCGCTTTCTTCAAATGAACGAACCACCAGACGATCGATCAGAATATAGGAATTGCTGCTCCAGGGTATAGGATCCGGTTCAGACAAACATTCTTCTATCTGAACATATTCTTTGGTTTCAGGAAGATATAAACGGGTGAATCCTTTTTGCAGAAGATCATCGAGCAGAAAGCGTGTATTTTTTTGAGATGACGACGGGAAGGGAATTAATATTAAAATCTTGCTTTCTTTCTTTTGTTCGGCAATAAAACGAATCACATCACTCACTTCATCTTTCCTTACTTCGTTACCGCTAACCGGAGAAATGGTTTTTCCGATACGGGCAAATAACAAGCGGAAGTAATCGTTCATCTCAGTCATAGACCCCACTGTTGAACGGGGAGTTCGGGCGCTTACCTTCTGTTCAATGGCAATAGCCGGGCACAGACCTTCAATAGAATCCACATCTGGTTTCTGCATACTCTTCATAAACTGCCGGGCATAGGAACTTAAGCTTTCCACATAACGGCGCTGCCCTTCGGCAAAAAGTGTATCCATGGTGAGCGACGATTTACCGGAACCACTGACCCCAGTTACCACGATGAGTTTTCCATGCGGAAAAACCACATGCACATTTTTTAAATTATGCATACGGGCTCCTTTAACTACCAGATCGTTTCCTGCCGCTTTCATGATGCGCAATTTATATCAGGCGATTCGTTTCTGCTTAAAGAATGTCTGTGACAAAGAAGCATATCATTTCGAAGCTCCAGCCTGCATGGTATACGTGGCGACTTTATTTTTTTATGAAGCGGAATGTTTGCCGGTGGCGGGTCGATTGAATCTGAAGAATATACCAACCAGCGGTGAAGCGACTCATATCGATACGCATGAGTGGACATTGCAGGGGTGATTCGAAGCAGGTGCGACCAAACAAATCAAGTATTTTAATTTGTGCCAGTGGTGCATTCTGGAAGTAATGGGTATGTATTTCCAGTACAGATTCAACAGGATTCTGAATTTGAAATCCCGGCGCGTCCATCTGATACACTGCATTGGGATAGCTTACTTTATAAAACGAAATGGTATCGTTACAAGGTACAGGTATATCGAATCCGCTGATCCATGCATTCAGGGTATAACGTCCGGTATCGGTTGTTTGAAACGATACCGGATGGTACGAAGTATGCAAAGTGGTATACAGTTGTCCGTTCCGCAGTATATGAACCAGCACACTGTCGGTACAGTCGAAACGTATTTCAGCTATCATGGTATCGGAGATCGTGCTGTTTGTTCGTCTGAAGCTTCCGGGGCTCAGATTCCAGGTGTAAAAAACCGAGTCGGTATAATGGCAATCGGGAAAGGTATGGCCACTGAAATTAAAATAGGAATAGGCATTGGCCAGGCCGGAAAAATAATTTTTTGTGAGCATCGAATCGTGTTCGGTTTGCATTCCGGGTACCGGGTCGCCATCGCCCCATGTAAAACAAAAAGGAGTCGTTTTTGCTTGTATCGAATTCCATACCTGTCCGGCATGATAGTAATCCACCAAACTATCGAATCGTTCATGCAGAATGGCATTGGAAGCAGGCAGGGAATCAAATAATATCGTATAACCACCACTGATGATGCTTCCATCACCAGGGGAAAGAAAGGAAGCCAGTAAAGCAGCATAGCCCCCTTCTGAAATACCGGCGATATATACTTTATCATATCGTGTTTTCAGAAATTTTATCCAGGCTATAGTCTCTATCAGATAATTCACACCATAGTGCCTGTTGGCCGAATCGAGATACCAGATAAGATAATTTCCAAGCCGATTCCCATTCCACTGAATAGCCCGATGGTCTTCATTTGGTTTAATAAGTGTGTATACATCACCATGCCGGGCCATGGTTTGTTGCATATAGCATAATTGATTGGCATAGTCTAATCCGAGGGTCATCAGGGTACTTTCATTTTCATGACTTCCGGGAATAATCATAAAGGCTGTTTTGCAGGAATCGGGCATCCACGATTCATAACGGTAGGCATAACTCCGTGCCGTTTTTTGGTGTAAGGTAAATGGTAAGGCAACGATAGGATCCGGCCGGTTAAAAATAAAGGGATATAAATTAAACGACTGATTTTCGGGCAAGGGGTGACAAATCGTATCGGCTGTTTGTAACGAATCGCAATACGCAATATCCGTATAGTTGAATTTGAATTGCGAGTCGATCTGCTGTGTCATGTCCGAAACAGAATGAACGGTATCGAAAACATAAAAGCTGCCAGTGAAGCCGGAAGGATTAAAGTAGCGTGATCCTGAAAATACCGATTGAAAGAACAGACTGTCGGCTGCACTTAATTGCGCTTTTCCCGAAAGAGCAAACAGCACAGCACAAAGCAGAAAGAGCAAACGGTATACTATCGATGGATTCATCTGTACTGTGATATTACAATAACATCTCCATTCGTAAAAATGGCAGCTAATGCTTTCGTAAGCGGAAGAGGAAAAATAATCCGGCGATGAAAAACAGGGAAAGTCCTAGTGCTGCATTCCGCATACCTCCCAGCCAGTCGGCTATTAAACCAAAGCTCAGGGTGCCGATTACAATGCCTGTTTTTTCGGCAATGTCGTAGAAACTAAAATACGAAGCCGTATCGCTGGTTACCGGTAATAATTTCGAATAGGTGGAACGGGATAGCGACTGAATACCACCCATCACCATGCCAATAGCAAAAGCGATTAAATAAAATCCGGAAAGGCTTTGCACCCGGTATGCAAAAATGCAAATGCCTATCCAGCAAAAAACCAGTATGCTAAGAGCGAATAAATTCCCTTTCCGCCCCGACAAACGCGCAAATAACCATGAACCGGCAATGGCTACTAATTGAATAATCATTACCACACTCAGTAGTTGGGTAGTTTGCATATGCATTTCATCACTGGCAAAATAGGTGGCCATATACATCACGGTTTGTACACCGGTATTATAAAAGAAGAAGGCCGCCAGAAATTTCTTCAATGCAGGGAGGTGTTGCAATTGCGACCATACCATGCGTAATTCACGATAACCACCTCGAATCCAGTCGGCTGCATCATCGCCATGTTTCCGCACCTGTTCTTTCAATCCCTGAAAACTAATTTGCGCAAATCCTGCCCACCACAGCCCTACAGCTACAAACGAAAACCGTACCGGATAATCGCCCCATCCCAGTGAAGCCTGTTCGTTGCATAAAATAACAATAAGGCAGATCAGCATTAAGATCACGGATCCGATATATCCCATGGCAAAACCACGTGCGCTCACTGCATCCTGTTCGGTGGCATCAGCAATCTCAGGAAGAAAGGCATTATAAAAAACAATACTTCCGCAATAACCTACCGAAGCCAGCACCGAACAAAGTAATCCGTACAGATAATTCGAATCGCCACCGGGTTTTTGAACAAAAAAGAATAAGGCCATACACGACAGGGAACCGAGATAACAAAAGAAACGCATAAACATTTTTTTGTTACCCAGATAGTCGGCCATGGAAGAAAGCAGGGGCGAAAGGAATGCAATTAATAAAAAAGAAAAGGAGATAGAATAGGACGCCAGTGCTGCGCGATGAAAGGCATGTCCGAAGAGTTGAATTTGTTCAGGAACAATGGCAGAATAGTATGCCGGAAAAATGGCCGAAGTAATGATGAGCGAATACGATGAGTTGGCCCAATCGTAAAATGTCCAGGCCCGGATTTGTTTTTTATGTTCATCGTTGTGATGCATATCCGGCCAGATTGAATTGTCGTGAACATACCCGGTATTCCTTTTCATCGTTCGAGGCATCGACCACAATCCGATCCCGGGTAAATTCCTTCATCATGTGGTAATACAGGGCGATACCTTCTTCATCGAGATTGGTGCAGGGTTCGTCGAGCAACAGAACCGGTGTATCGCTCAGGATGGCCTGGGCGAGTTTAACCCGTTGCTTCATTCCGCTCGAAAATTTTTCAATGCTTTTGGATCCGGTATGTGAGAGTCCCGTCAGCTGTATGATATCCGGAACGGGCAGCAGGTTTTTTTTAAAACTAAAATGATATTCGAAAAATTCCTGCAGATTAAATTCTTCAATTACTTCGAGATAAGGTGCACAGAAAGAAATGGATTTATACACCTCTTCACTTTTCAGAATGCGTCCGTTTTCCAAATACTGAACCTGTCCTTTGCCGGGGAGCAGACTGGTTGCCAGTAATTTCAGCAAGGTAGATTTACCCGAACCATTGGAACCTAATATAGCCAGCGATTCGGGGGCGTGTAATTCCATATCCAGATTCCTGAATAAGCGGTCGCTGCCGAATTGTTTTTCCAGACCGCTTACTTTTATGCTGAATTCCTTTTTCATCAGTATTGTCCGGTGCCCAGCATAACCAGTGTGCAGGCTTCAATAGTTTGTATTCCCTGTTTTTGAGCCATTTCCTCGAACTCCGGATTTTCGGTACCCGGATTGAAAATGATTCGTTTCGGACGCAGGGCCAGAAGGTATTCGTAATAAGGCTGCTGATGCAATGGATTCAGATACAGGGTAACGGTATCGATTCCCTGAAAAGGTTCTTTTTCTGTGCCGAACGATACATCGCCGGTAATTCCATTTCTGCGACCTATTCCAGCCACAGGATGTCCATACTTCCGTAATTTAAGAATGGCCTGATAACTATATCGCTCCGGATGATCGGACGCTCCCATTACCAGGGTATATTTTTTCATGAAAAATCTTTCCGCAATATTAAATCAAAACAAGGAGATGCTATAAGACAGAACATCGCCACGATTCATTAACACAGAAGCCATTCTGTTTTTTTACCTTTGGCCGGTATGAAGGCTTATTTTCTGTTGATATTTCTTTTTTTTATCGGCTTCGCTGCGGCAAAAGCACAGGATGCTGAGGTTCAACCAGATTCACTTTTGCCTCAGCACGTTCATATTTTTAAAGACCCCCGTTTGGATATACTCGATACCCGTCCTCCCTTGATGGCTAAATTAGAAGCAGAGGAAAAGGCAAAAGTAATCCCGGTATATAAACCTATTGTTTCGGCCGATGGCAAGAAAAAGGTGACCGGTTCCATCTTCACCACCAAAGGATACCGGATTATCATTTATAATGGTCCGGACAGGAAGCAGGCTATGGATGTAAAAAATCGTTTTGCCCGTATGTTTCCCGACAAACGGTCGTACATGTCATACAATGTGCCCTCGTATAAAATTAAGGTGGGTGATTTTGAAGATAAGAAAGAGGCTAATGAATTTCTGCGTATCATCAGCAAGGCCTATCCCACGTCGTTTATCGTACCCGATATAGTAACCATTAAGAATATTAATGTCAGCGAGTAATTATTTCGAAGAAAAGGTAGCGGCGTATCTGCCTGAATTTATTTCTATTCGTGAACACATTCATGCCCATCCCGAACTTTCATTTAACGAGTTTCAAACAGCAGCATTCATTTCCGAAAAACTCCGGTCCTGGGGCATAGAACACGAAACAGGTGTTGCCGGTACAGGCATCGTAGCACTGATTCGTGGTCGTGATCCTGAAAGCAGCATACTGGCATTGCGTGGCGATATGGACGCGTTACCCATACAGGAAGAAAATGAGGTTCCCTATCGTTCTACGCATCCGGGTGTTATGCATGCCTGTGGCCATGATGTTCATACTACCTGTCTGTTAGGGGCAGCCCGCATTCTGCATGAAAGCCGCGACCAGTGGAGGGGTACAGTAAAGTGTATTTTCCAGCCGGGAGAAGAAAAACATCCCGGGGGTGCCAGTTTGATGATAGCCGCCGGGGTTCTCGAATCGCCTCAACCGGAAGCCATTTTTGCACTCCACGTATATCCCCATTTGCCTTACGGGCATGTCGGGTTCAGGGAAGGACAATATATGGCCAGTGCTGATGAAATTTATATTACAGTAAAAGGAAAAGGAGGACATGCGGCCCTTCCACACCAGACCGTAGACCCGGTTATTATTTCCGCAAACCTGTTGGTGAGCCTTCAGCAAATTATTTCAAGAAACTGCAATCCGCTTCAGCCTTCGGTTCTCTCTTTCGGGAAAATACAGGGAGGTATGGCCGGCAATGTAATTCCTGATTCAGTGCGGATAGAAGGAACCCTGCGTTGTTTCGATGAGGAATGGCGTGCCCGTGCGCATGAGCTGATAGTAAACCATAGCATAGGCTTATGCCGTGCTTTGGGAGGGGATGCAGAAGTAGAAATTCCCAAAGGATATCCTTCCTTGTTTAATGATCCGAAAACCACACAATATGCCCGTGAGGTTGCCGAAAAGGTGGTGGGTACAGCGCAGGTTCATCATCTTGATATGCGGATGGCTGCAGAGGACTTCAGTTTTTATACGCATCATGTCCCGGGATGTTTTTTTCGCTTAGGAACTTCATGGCAAAACCAGTTTACCGCACCGGTTCATAATGCCCGGTTCAATATTCATCAGGAAGCTATAGGTATTGGTATCCGGATGTTTTGCGAGTTGATTGCGGGTTATGATAGTCGCACATCCTGAGCGGCAAAAGGGTACTATCCTGCGGGAGTTGAATGAAATGCCGCACACTTCACTTACTTTCGCGGCAAAACTGTTTCATGCGTATTCATAAGGAAGGCTGGTTGTATGTAGTGGTGGCCACCCTACTTTTTCTGCTTTATATCTGGGGTGCCAATGCCTTGTTGCATTCGTTGCCCTGGCTTCGCTTTATTTTTCTTTTGGCCGGCGCTTTACTGTGGTTCTGGGTATTCTGGTTTTTCCGTATTCCCCGTCGCACCATGACCTATGGCGATTCGCTCATTATTTCTCCCTGCGATGGTAAGGTGGTGGTGATAGAGGAAACTACCGAGACCGAATATTTTAATGATCGTCGTATCCAGGTTTCCATCTTTATGTCGCCCCTGAATGTACATGTAAACCGGTATCCCATAGCCGGTATAGTTCAGTTTGTACGATATCATAAAGGAAAGTTTTTAGTAGCCTGGCATCCGAAATCAAGTACCGAAAATGAACGCAGTACCGTTGTTGTTAAAAACGAACGGAGTGAAATTCTCGTGCGCCAGATAGCCGGTGCGGTAGCCCGCAGAATTGTAACCTATTCGAAAGAAGACCGGGAGGTTGAACAAAATGCAGAATTAGGATTTATAAAATTTGGTTCCAGGGTCGATCTGTTTCTGCCTATAGGGACTAAAGTAAATACAAAAATCGGCGACACGGTGGAGGGAGGTGTAAGCCTGATTGCAACCATCTGATATGAGTAAAAAGGTTCAGGGCGTATGCCGCTTTTTCGACCATGGGGTACATTCCCGGCTCACACAAAAAAGAAAATTAGCGGTATTTATTCCACAACTACTTTTTCATTATCTGAAACGGGATGCCATGGTGTCTTATACCTTCGTCAGCGATGAGGTTTTGCACGAAATGAACCTGCACTATCTGCAGCATGATACCCTTACCGATATTATTACCTTCGATTTAAGTGAGAGTAGCGAACTTCCGGTAGTGGGTGATATTTATATCAGCATCGACCGGGTAAAGGAAAATGCCAGGTCGCTTGGAGTGGCATACCCGGTAGAACTGCTTCGTGTGATACTTCACGGGGCGCTTCATTTGGCCGGATTTGGTGACAGTTCCGGCAAAGAGAAGAAAAAAATGCGTGAACTGGAAGAACACTGGATGAATCTTTTTTTACAGACTGTTTAACTGCAGAGCCTGTTTATATTTGTGGCAAACGCGCAATTTCCTGCATGAGTTTAAAGAATAACTATGTGGCCATTATGGCCGGGGGTATCGGAAGCCGGTTCTGGCCGGAAAGCCGGAATGATCATCCCAAACAATTTCTCGATATACTGGGAACCGGAAAATCGCTGATCCAATGGACCTACGAACGGTTTAAAAATATTTGCCCGCCGGAAAACATTTTTATTATTACCAACGAGGTATACATACCTACCCTCAAGCAACAGTTACCGGAACTTACCGATAATAATATTCTCAGTGAACCGTCCCGGAAAAATACGGCACCCTGCGCTACGTATATAGCT
>CAYWKR010000050.1:0-9378 GCA_964458785.1 uncultured Bifidobacterium sp.
AGCGCTTCTCTTCCAATAATGTAGAAGAAGTGATTCAGCAGAATACCGAGCCGGTAGGTGTGTTTCATACCGCTCCGCAACAATTCGAACCTAGTGTGGAAGAATTACTGCAGCAGGAATTCGGATCGGGAAACGGAACAGCCACGGATATAGTTCAGGAAGCGAATAACCCAACATCCACTCTGGTGCTGGATCAAACAGAAATGAAACAAGCCAGTTTGTTTTCGAGAGAAAAAGAGAAGGCGCATACCAGTCGTATCGAAAGCCTTCAGCATAAAATGAAAGAACGCGCCAGCCATATCCATAATGTGTTTAAAACAGTTCGTACCGAATTCATGTACTGGTTCGAAAATGTAGACGACCAACGTTTGGATGCCTGATCATTAATACCCATTAAAAAACCCATAAAATTCAATAACTCATGATTCAGTTTGATCTTCCTCAAAACAACCCCTCCAATATCATCAAGGTCATTGGCGTAGGCGGTGGCGGCGGTAATGCCGTAAACTATATGTATAACCTCGGTATCGACGGGGTAGACTTTGTAGTCTGCAACACCGATAAAAAAGCATTGAATAACAGTCCGGTACCGGTAAAGGTGCAGTTGGGGCCTTCGCTCACGCAGGGACTGGGAGCCGGCGCACAACCCGAAATTGGCCAGAAGGCCTGTATGGAAAGTATTTCCGAAATTGAAAACCTGCTGTCAGATAATACCAAAATGGTTTTTGTGACCGCTGGTATGGGTGGAGGAACAGGTACCGGGGGCGCTCCCATTGTTGCACAAACAGCAAAGAATCTTGGGATTCTTACCGTGGGAATCGTAACCACTCCCTTTTCGTATGAAGGAAGAAAACGGATTCGTCAGGCAGATGAAGGCATCGAAGCCCTGCGTAAAAATGTAGATACCATACTGGTGATTTCGAATGATAAACTCCGTCAGCAATTTGGTAATATCGCTACCTCACAGGCATTTAACCGGGCCGACGATATTCTGGCTACCGCCACTAAATGTATTACCGATGTAATTAATTCGCAGGGACATATTGTGGTCGACTTCGCCGATGTGAGTACTGTGATGCGTGATGGAGGAGTGGCTATTCTCGGTAATGCGACAGCAGCCGGTGAAAACCGGGCTTATGAAGCAGCCGAACAGGCATTGAACTCCCCCTTATTAAACGATAGTAATATTCATGGTGCCAAATGGGTGTTGCTGAATATTAATTCGGCCCATGGGGTTCACGAACATACCCTCGATGAAGTGGAAATGATCCAGGCATATATTCAGGAACAGGCCGGCGAGGACTGTGATGTTATTTTCGGTACCGGTTTCGACGATAATCTGGGAGAAAACATCAGTGTAACTATTATCGCCACCGGTTTTGAATACAAACAAATACAGGATGCCTATTCTTCCGAACGCAAAACACCGAAAGCGGATAGTAATCGTATTACCCTGAAATTAGGTGAAGCCGGCGAAGAACATAAATTGTTCGGCAACCCCACCGAAGAACAAGTACAAAACACGCCTCCGGTGAATCAGATCATGGACATTGTGCAAACTGAAATTGAAGCACCTGCTATTCCGAATTATATGGCCATTGGTCTGGGTATGAGTCGTATCGCTGCTACGGCTGTGCCGGTTCAGGAAGAAGTACAGGATTTTATGTACGAAGAAAAAGTGATTGATACACTGGGTTTTACAACAGAGTTTGAATTGCCAGAATATCATGCTATGGCAGAGGATATTCCAACTTCAGTGTATGAAGAAGAATGGGTGATTGAAAGCACCGATGTATTACCGCTAGCAGACACCGAAATGGCCATTCCGGATGAAAGTACAGAGGAGATACCTGCCGAAGAACCTTTTATGGAAAGTCTGGCAGTTGTAGAAGAAGAACCGGAAGTGGTTGCTTTGTCAGAAGAAACAGCAGAGACGCTGGAAGAAGAACCCAAACTGATTTTTGAATTGAGTATCGAAACCGAAGAGACCGGAACAAAGGAAGTGAATGTGCAGGAAGAGTTGGATGCCTTATTCGAGAAACAGGAAGAGTCGGCAGAACAGATTCCTATGCAGGTGGTTGAAAAAACCGAACAGCAGATGCAGGACGATTATGTAACCATCAAAGGGATTACATTGAATCGCAGAAAAGGTTCGCGTTTGCTAACTGAAACAGAATTGGAAGCCGAGGCTAATTTCGAATTGCAAAAAAGAGCCTTTGATGAACGGGCGGCTCGTCTGCGCTCCATGAGCTTTCAGGTACATCAAAGTGGTCTGGATCCCGACGATGATAATATTCCGGCCTATATGCGTCAGAATAAAGTATTAGACGAACATCCTTCATCCGCTGATGATGTATACTCCGGAATTAATGTTCAGCCCGGACAAGGCGGACAGTCGACTATAAGTACCCTGAATACATTTCTGAATGGGAAACGCCCCGACTAAACGGTGGGTGCGAATACCCGGCAGAAAATAAATAGAGTTGTTTTGTTTTTTGTTTTTGGGTGAACAGGAAGGGTGGTTACTCCGGTAGCTGCCCTTCTCCTGTTTAGGAAGGTACTGAATTAAAAAAAAGCCGTGAAGCGATCAGCGAATTAGTCGGGCATTTCTTCAATGGTGGCCGAAATACCCCGGTCGCAGATCGCTTCACACATGGATTTGATTTTCTCGAAGGGGCCACTGCTCACACCATATTTACCATTGAAATGAATCATCATAGCGCATTGTTCGGCCTGAATGGCATCGTGGGCACAAACTTCAATCAGGGTTTGTATAACCCAGTCGAAGGTATTGACATCATCGTTCCATACCATTAACAAATAACCGGAATCACTGATCTCGTCGGTTACGATGTCGGGCGTTTCAAGCTCTCTGGTTTGAAATTGTATTGGCATTGCAGCAAAATTATTATTTTACAGGGTTCATGAAAAAGGATTTTTTTTCGGTACAGGCTTCTTCCTATGCACGGTATCGCCCCCGCTACCCGAACGAACTTCGGGATTTCATACTGGATCATTGCTGTAACAGCGACCTGGCCTGGGATGTAGCTACCGGGAACGGGCAATCGGCTGCCATGTTATCGCCGCACTTCTCAGAAATTTATGCCAGTGATATCAGCCGGGAGCAATTAAATCATGCCATAACCAAACCCAATATCCATTACCATCTGGAAGAAGCCGAATTCTGTTCGCTGCCCAATGATTCGGTGGATTTGGTGACAGTGGCTACCGCCTTGCATTGGTTTAACCGGCCGAAATTTTATGAACAAGCCCAACGCGTTATGAAGGCCAATGCGTTTATCATCGCGTGGAGTTACGGAGGTTGTCGCATTGATACAGCCATTGACGAAATAATGGATGAATTTAATTTCAGGTATCTGTATGCGTATTGGCACGAAGCAGCACGTTTGAATTGGGACGATCGCTATGCTTCTTTTGATTGGCCGTTCCGGGAAATAGATTTTCCTTCGTTTACTGCTACAGCCGAATATCATTTGGATGAATTGATGAACTATATGTTCAGTTGGAGCGGGGTGCAGGAGTATATGAAGCGGGAAGGAAAAAATCCATTGGAGGTAGTTCGTCCCTTATTGGAAAAAGTTTGGGGTGCCCCGGATCAAAAACGAATAATCCGTTGGCCCCTGCATGGAAAATGTGGTTATAAATGAACAGCAATATGGAAAATGTACAGTCCATTCTGGATGAATTGAAAAAAATGGGTAGTGAACAAACCCGCAAAACCCTGATGCGGCATGGTGCCCCTGAGAACATTTTCGGAGTGAAGGTCGGCGACATGAAAACCATTGTCAAACGTGTTAAGAAAAATTACGAATTGGCTAAAGGATTATTTGATACCGGTATTGGTGATGCACAGTATTTAGCCGGATTAATTGGCGATGAAAAGAAAATGACCCGAAAGGAACTGGAGCATTGGGCTAAAACCAGTTCGTGGAGTATGATCAGTGAATATGCTGTACCCTTTGTAGCTGCCGAAAGTGCCTATGCCTGGGAACTGGGTTTGCATTGGATTCAATCGAAAGATCCTTCTATAGCAAGTTGCGGCTGGTGTACACTGATTGGCTTCATTTCCATTACCCCTAACGAAAAACTGGATGTAAAAGCGCTGGAGAAATTACTTCATCAAATTGCCACCGGTATTCATAAAGCACCCAACCGGGTACGGTATGCCATGAACAATTTTATTATTACCACAGGAGGCTACGTTTCAACATTGCATGCATTGGCATTAGAAACAGCCCGTAAAGTAGGCGAGGTGTATGTGGATATGGAAGGAACCGCATGCAAAGTACCTGATGCTGCTTCCTATATACAGAAAATGGTGGAAAGGGGTAGCTTACAGAAGAAAAAGAAAACAGCCCGTTGTTAATTATTTGGGCTCTTCGAGGTATGAACGGGAATACAAATAATTCCGAATCCACAAAGGAGCAAAATACAGCAGGGTAGTAAAGAGGTAGGCACCGAACACGTCAATCGAATAATGTACCCGCATACTCAGTATCATAAAACTCATGCCCAGCGAAGCCACTATTAAATAGTACCGTATATATCTGCGTTCGGCACAAAGAAAATACAGCCAGATACTGGCCACATGTCCGCTGAAAAATAAATCTTTAGTCAACGGAGAATGCCTTGGATATACCGTGTTCTCCAGAAAAATATCACGAAGAACAATAATGCCGGCCGGTGGTTCCAGAGCCACCATCAAAATACAGAGCTGACGAACAACCGCTACCGCAAAGTGCATTTCAATAATTCGCAGAATAATCCGGGGTTTATCCAAATGGGTTAAAATCACCAGACTCAGCGATGTATACAACAGCAGAAATACCGGAGCCGAAAAATCAAAGCTGGGAAAAAGCATCAGCAAACGGTCGTTCAACTGAATCCCTTTTCGCATTTCCACATAATTCCCCAATTGTTGGGTAATGGCCGAATACAGAATAAACAATCCGGGGGTCAGAAGCAACTTCCAGCGAAACAGCTTATCACGAAGCGCTTCCTGCCATGCAGATACAATTATTCGGGTATGTTGACGTAAATACAACAATTTGGTAAGAATAGAATAATGAGGAAATGGTTAGTGGCGACAAAGAAAAAAAGAATTAGTCGTAATCGGAAGCTGCAAATTGTTAGAGAAATGATAAGAAGGAAGGATGCGGGCCAATGGATGTCTCTTAAAAAGTTGAAGAAAAACGCAGTTCATGATTTACTTTTGTGCACCACAAAACAGACTATATGCGTGAAATTGCCTTTCGTCAGGCCTTACGGGAAGCTATGCAGGAAGAGATGCGTGCCGAGGAGCGCGTGTTCCTGATGGGCGAAGAAGTGGCCGAATACAACGGTGCCTATAAGGTGAGTCAGGGCATGCTCGATGAATTCGGACCCAAACGGATTATCGATACCCCCATTGCCGAACTTGGTTTTGCCTCCATTGCGGTGGGTGCTGCCAGTAATGGATTACGCCCCATTGTGGAGTTCATGACCTGGAATTTCGCCGTCCTGCCACTCGATCAGATTATGAATCATGCTTCGAAAATGTTAGCTATGAGTGGTGGTCATTTCGGATGCCCGATTGTATTCCGGGGACCGAATGGTTCAGCCGGACAATTGGGTGCTCAGCACTCCACGGCCTTCGAAAGCTGGTATGCCAATATTCCGGGGTTGAAGGTGA
Organism: uncultured Bifidobacterium sp.; assembly: GCA_964458785.1. Lineage (GTDB taxonomy): Bacteria > Bacteroidota > Bacteroidia > Chitinophagales > Chitinophagaceae > OLB11. Next base: position 5,693 of record CAYWKR010000050.1, read on the forward strand.
TTTCTGTTTCCAATCCGTACGATGCCAAAGGACTGCTGAAAAGTGCTATTCGCGACGATAACCCGGTGGTGTTTATGGAAAGTGAAGTGATGTATGGAGATGTTGGTCCGGTTCCGGAAGAAGAATACCTGATCCCCATTGGTAAGGCAGATGTAAAAAGACCGGGTACCGATGTGACCATTGTTTCGTACAATAAAATGATGAAGGTAGCTCTGGGTGCTGCCGAGGAACTTCAAAAGGAAGGGATCAGTGCCGAGGTTATTGATTTGCGCACTATTCGTCCACTCGATATAGATACACTGGTGGAATCAGTGAAAAAAACCAATCGTTTGCTGGTGATTGAAGAGCAATGGCCTTTTGGAGGAATTGCTTCCGAAATCACCTATAAAATTCAACGGGAAGCATTCGATTATCTCGATGCACCGGTTCGCCGCCTGTGTAGTGCCGATGCCAGTATGCATTATGCACCTACCCTGGTGGCCGAATTTCTGCCAAATATTCCACGTGCTGTGAAAGCGGTGAAGGAATTGATGTATGTAAACAAATAAGCCTTTCCCTTTTCCATGCATACGCATGACTATTTTATGCAACAATGCCTGGAACTCGCCGGGAAGGGACTTGCACAAGTGGCACCCAATCCCATGGTAGGTGCCGTATTGGTATATCAGAATCAGATTATTGGAAAGGGATATCATCAGCAGTACGGACAAGCACATGCCGAGGTCCATTGTCTGAATTCGGTGCTACCCGAACACCGGAACTATATTCCGGATTCCACACTTTATGTTTCACTGGAACCCTGTTCTCACTTTGGTAAAACGCCGCCCTGTTGTCACCGGATTCTGGAAGAAGGTATACGCAAGGTAGTGATTGCCACCCAGGATCCGAATCCGGAAGTACATGGTCGTGGTGTTTCGTTATTACGTGAACAGGGTGTAGAAGTGATCGAAGGAATCTGTTCGGAACAAGCCCGGTTTTTGAATCGCAGGTTTTTTACCTTTCATGAAAAGCAACGCCCCTACCTTGTGCTGAAATGGGCAGAATCGGTGGAAGGGTATATAGGTAAAAAGGGGGAAAGAATACAATTGTCGGGCGAAGAAACACACCGGACGGTACATCGCTGGCGAAGCGAAGAGCAGGCTATCTGGGTAGGATATGAAACCGCCAGAAACGATAATCCTCAGTTGAATGTACGTTTGGCAGAAGGCAAACACCCGCTGCGGTTGGTATTCGATCGGGACTTATCGCTCCCCTCATCCCTGCATCTGTTTCAAACAGCACAGCCTACACTTTGTTTTAACCAGGTAATGAACCGAAAAGAAGAATGGGTAGAATGGATTAAGCTGGAAGGTGAACACAGTATAAACGAAATTTTACGCGAACTGTACCGGCGAGGCATTCTTTCGGTGTTGGTTGAAGGGGGCAGGGCCTTGCTACAGCAACTGATCGATCAACAGCTTTGGGATGAGATTCGTTGTATTCAAACCGCATCGCATTTGAATGAAGGCGTAGCGGCACCGGTATGGACTCGTGGAGTACACAGTTACACCGAAATGTCTGGCTCCGATCAATTGATTTACGATTTTGCTCCCGGTATACATCCATGATATTCCTGCTGATCTCCATCCTGCTCAATACTTATCTGGGCGTTTCATTCCGGGTGTTTTCCCGTTTCGGGTTCGACCTCTTTCAGACTATCGTTTTTAATTATGCGTTTTGCGTAATCAGTGGTTGTATTTTTTCAGGACATTGGCCTGTGGGTGAGCAAACCCTGCATCAGGAATTTTTTCCATGGGCCCTTCTCATGGGTGCCTTATTTATTTCGGTCTTCAATCTGATCGCCTGGTCCTCGTTAAAGACCGGTGTCACCATCACCCAATCGGCGAACCGGCTTTCACTGGTTATACCGGTTTTATTTGCCATACTGTTTCTGAATGAACAGATGAGTGCGTTAAAGGCCGTGGGTGTACTACTGGCCATTCCGGCTGTTATTCTGGTTTCAAAAAAATCCGGAGAACGAAATGCAGAATCCCTGAAAGCATGGGAATACCTGATACCATTTATTTTATTTATCAGCAGTGGGGTGATTGATACACTCACAAAATTTGTTCAACAGGGCTATCTCCGGCACGATGCCGATGCGAATAGTTATTTGATTTTAGGGTTCATGTCGGCATTTGTCATTGGGCTTCTGGCACTGGTTTATCTTGTGAGCAGGGGAAGAAAAAAATTTCATCCTAAAAATTTGCTGAGCGGAATGTTGTTAGGTATTCCCAATTACTTCTCTATTTTTTTTCTGGTAAAAGCTCTTCAAAGCAATGCATTAAGCAGTTCGGCTATCATCCCGATCAATAATATCGGGGTACTCTTTTTGTCTGCCATCATCGGGATGTTCATTTTTAAAGAGCGATTATCACGACTCAATCTTGTTGGATTGTTCTGTACGTTGCTGGCTATTTTTTTTATTTTTTTAGGTGATACGGTATGAGTGCCATTCTCAGTTATAAAACCATAGCCCATGCTTCCACAGCGGAATATAAAGACCGGGGTTCACGTTTTCTTGCCTATGCATTTCCTGTAAACGATACTGGCAGCATACGTGAGCATCTGCAACACCTGAAGGAAGAACATCCCAAGGCCGTTCATCATTGTTATGCCTGGCGCCTGGGTACTGATGGCAATCAGTTCCGGGTGAATGACGATGGAGAACCCTCGGGTAGTGCTGCCAAACCTATTCTTTCGCAAATCGACAGCTTTCAACTTACCCAGTTACTGATAGTGGTGGTTCGTTATTTCGGAGGCACCCTGCTGGGCGTACCCGGATTAATACAGGCGTATAAAACCGCGTCACGATTAGCATTGGAACAGGTACCACTGATTGAAAAGGATGTGGAAAAAGACATACACATTCGTTTCCCTTATTCGTTAATGAACGAAATTATGCGGGTACTGAAACAACATAAAGTTACTGTGTTAAAACAAGATCAGAACCTGTGGTGCGAGTTTCACTTGTCGGTGGCGTTAAATGTCTTTACACCGGTCAGCGAAAAATTGTCGGCTTTTCACGAACTGGAATTTCTGCCGGAAGAAAAGTAAGAATCACAGGAAGGGACCTCATTCATCCGGTTCAAATCCTTCTTCTATATTCGTACGCCCCATCACAATATTATAGATCTGCTGCGGCTGTTTGTATATATTTTTATTGTAGCGGTTCCCCAGAATAATAATGGTAAAATTATCCTGAATAAAACGATAGAAGCAGGTATTGTTTCCGTGCCACCAGCCATTGTGATAAATAATATTTACACCATCCGGATAATTGAGCATACGCCATCCGAGGCCATAATTTTTTACTCCGGGTTTTTCAAAACTGTAAGGGGTATAGGCCTCCCGTAAGGTGGCCGGTTTAATAAATTTTCCGGTATACAAGGCCTGATCCCAGCGGTATAAATCTTTCACTGTACTGTACACTCCCTTGTCACCAAAAATGCCATCGAAGTGCATATCCGGCTCCAGTTGCCAGCGATAATTATAACAGAAGGCTGCAGTACAGCAACGGTCTTCATTCGGGTCCATCACAAAGGTCTGATCCATACCCAGCGGAGTAAACACAAAACGTTTCATGAAATAAGGGAAACGCATACCACTGATATTTTCAATCACCGATGCCAGCAAGGCATAATTGG